>WRGD01000115.1 GCA_009787355.1 Defluviitaleaceae bacterium
ATTTTTATGTACATTATATTTTACAAAAGTTTCAAAGCTAACGAATTTTTTTGGTATCTTTTTTGTATCTGTATCTTTTGATACTTGTAAAAGCTTTTTGTTTTTCAAGTTGGCTCTTGTCTCTTTAATTTATTTTTTGAATTTATTTCTTATTTCTTAGTTCTTATTTTTTTGTTTCTTGCTTTTACTCTTTATATATCGGTTTTTACCTTTCCTTCTTTACTGTTACTTTTTGGAGGCTTTATGTTTTTTAGAAATGAAAAATACACCTTTCAAGAAGTGTATTTTTCATTTCTATATTTAAAATTTTTGAATTTAAAAAATATAACTATAAAACTAACTTATTATCATTTTCTTTATCATCAAAAAAATCTTTCAAATTTTGTAGTGTAGTATGTGCAATACTGTCTAATGCTTCTTTTGTTAAAAATGCTTGATGAGAAGTTACAAGAACATTTGTAGTTGAAAGTAATAATTTTAAAACATCGTCGTGAATAGTAACATTAGATACATCTTCGAAAAAGAAATCTGCTTCTTCTTCATAAACATCCAATGCTGCACCGCCCACTTTTTCTTTTTTTATTGCTTCTAACAAATCTTCTGTGTCTATCAGAGCACCTCTACTTGTGTTTATTATTATAACACCGTCTTTCATCATTTCCATGCTTTTTTTATTTATCATATGATAGTTATTACGAGTAAGAGGGCAATGAAGTGCTATAATATCAGAATTTTCAAAAAGATAATCTAAGTCTACATATTCTATATTTTCATCGTCTATTGGGTAAGGGTCGTAAGATATAACTTCCATACCAAAACCATTGCAAATTTTTATAAACTCCCTACCTATTTTACCAGTTCCAACAACTCCCATTGTTTTACCTTTTAAGTCGAAACCTACGAGACCATTAAGGCTAAAATTAAAATCTCTAACTCTATTATGTGCCTTGTGTATTTTTCTATTTAAACACATAAGTAAAGACATAGCATGTTCTGCTACAGCATTTGGAGAATAAGCGGGAACTCTATAGATTGAAATTTTATTTTTTGCATGTTTTACATCTATATTATTAAATCCTGCACAACGCATACCGATTACATCAATACCATTTTCTATTAATTTATCAATTGTTTTTGAATTAATATTGTCATTTACAAATGCAATTACAGCATCGTAACCTTTTGTAAGAGCAACAGATTCATATCTTAGTTTTGACTCAAAATAATCAATTTCAAAATCGTATTCATTTTTATATTTATCAAAAAATTCTATATCGTAAGGCTTTGTATCGAAAACAGCAATTTTTTTCATAAAATCTCCTTTTTTATTCAAATAATGCTTTTGAAAAACTATCAGAATCAAATGGGATTAAATCTTCTATATTTTCACCAAGACCAACAAAATGTATAGGTATACCCATTTGATGTTTTACTGCTATAATTATTCCACCCTTCGCTGTAGAATCTAATTTCGTAATAACAAGACCTGTTACATCTGTAACTTCGGAAAATGCTTTCGCCTGAAGAAGAGCATTTTGACCAGTATTTGCATCTAGTACAAGAAAAACTTCTATATTTGAATCTTCATAACCACGACTTATAACTTTTTTTATTTTTCTAAGTTCTTCCATTAGATTTTTTTTGTTATGAAGCCTACCTGCAGTATCTACAATAAGGATATCTACGTTTCTTGCCTTTGCTGCATTTACAGCATCAAAAACAACAGCAGATGGGTCAGAATTTTCCTTATGTTTTATTATATCAACTTTTGTTCTTTCTGACCATATTTCTAATTGGTCAATTGCAGCTGCTCTAAAAGTATCGGCAGCTGCAAGCATTACTTTTTTACCATTAGATTTAAAATAATAGGACAATTTACCTATTGTTGTTGTTTTTCCAACACCATTTACACCAACTATCAAAATTACAGTTGGTTTTTCAAAGTTTATCTCTTTATTATCTTCTTTTAGTAAGGTTGATATTTCACTTTGTATTAATTCTCTTACATCCTCAGCATTTGTAAGTTTTTTAGTTTTTACAATATCTTTTACCTTTTCTATTATATATGTCGAGGTTTCTACTCCGACATCTGCCATTATAAGAGCATCTTCCAATTCTTCAAAAAGTTCTTCATCTATTTTTGTAAAGTTTTTTAATACATTTTCAACACTTTTTGCTAAATTATCTTTTGTTTTTGTTAAACTTTCTGCAACTTTTTTAAATATGTTCATTTGTTATTCCCTTAGATATTATTGTAACCTTTATCTATTGTAGTATTAGTAAATTCTGATTTTTTATCTATACCAAAATATTTTAGACCAAGTTCTGTTATAACTCTTCCTCTTGGTGTACGTGCCAAAAACCCAAGTTGTATTAAGTATGGTTCATAAACATCTTCTATTGCTCCAGAATCTTCATTTGTAGATATAGCTAATGTATCTAGTCCCACAGGACCACCGTTAAATTTGTGAATAATACAATCAAGAACTTTTCTATCTGTATGATCTAGTCCCATTTTATCCACATCCAATATATTTAATGCAAAATCTGCTATTTCATTTGTAATTCCTTGTTCATTTACAGTTGCAAAATCACGAACACGCCTAAGCAAACGGTTTGCAATACGAGGTGTCCCTCTAGACCTTCTTGCTATTTCATTTGCTCCATCTTTTGTTATAGAAATGTTTAAAACGTTGGCACTTCGTTCTACAATAGATGTTAGCTCTTCTACTGTGTAGGGTTCCATTCTACTAATAACACCGAATCTATCTCTTAGAGGGGATGTTAGAAGCCCTATTCTTGTAGTTGCACCTACTAGAGTAAAAGGAGGAAGATTTATTCTTATACTTTTACCACCCTCCCCTTTTCCTATAACTATGTCTATAAAAAAATCTTCCATTGCCGAATATAAAACTTCTTCTACAACACGGCTAAGTCTATGACATTCATCTATAAACAAAATATCCCCCGAATTTAAATCATTTAAAATAGCTGCCATATCTCCGGGACGTTCTATTGCTGGACCAGATGTTGTTTTCATATTTACCCCTAACTCTTTTGCTATAATACCGCTTAGAGTTGTTTTACCAAGACCCGGTGGACCATATAATAAAACATGGTCTAGTTGGTCTTTTCTTATTTTGCAGGCTTCTATATATATTTTTAGTGTTTCTTTTATTTTTTTTTGCCCTACAAAGCTAGAAAAATTGTCCGGTCTTATATTTTGCTCTATATCTTCTTCGGTTAGACTTGCTGTAATTATACGTTTCATAAATCACCTCCAATTAAAAAGAGCTAAGTTCTTTTAAAGCAAGTTTTATAATTTCTTCTGTGGTAACTGCATTTTTAGAAATTTTTAAAACTACATTATACACATCTTTAGAATTATATCCAAGTGCAAGTAAAGCAGATATTGAATCGTCTATATTCGCACCCATATTTTTATTTGGTATTTCTATTTTTTCAAAAATTTCTTTTTTTATTTTATTTATCTTATCTTTTAATTCTAAAACTAACCTTGATGCTGTTTTTTCACCTATTCCCGGAGCTTTTTTTAACATTTTAACATCTTCTGTTATAATATATAACATTATTTGTTGTGCATTATTTTTGTTTAAAAGTCCAAGGGCAACTTTAGGACCTATACCAGAAACAGATGTTAGTAGTTCAAAGAATAAAACATCTTCATATTTTTCAAATCCAAAAAGTGTAAATTTATTTTCGTTTGTATGTAGATGTGTATATAATTTTATATTTTGCCCTACTTCAAAATTAAGTATCAAAAGTTCTGCTACATATACGTGGTATCCAACGCCAGAAACATCTATTATTATGCTATTTTGTAGTATTGTATCTATATTACCTTTTATAAAAGAAATCATATCTCATCCTTTTTTCTATAGATTATACTTTTTTTGAGGAGTTGTTGCAATATTCCTCTGAGTTATATTTAAATCTTTTCGTCTATTTTTTATTAAATCTCCAAGTAGTATTTCTGGCATAATAAATACCTCTAATTTTGTCTTATTTATTTTTACTATTTTATCACATTTTTAGTTTTTTACCAATTATAAAAAAGCTTAACCACTCTCTAAATAAAAGAGAAAATGGTTAAACTTAAATTTGTTTTATTATCAGAAATAAAAATGAATTTATTGTTACTAATTATTACATTTGTAATTTTATATCCATCAAAATGACTAAAATTAACATACGAATAGCTATTATCTATTGTATTTATATGTATTAGATATTCGCTAGATATAATATATATATACACATCATAAATATATGATTCAACTATTCTATTTGATGGGCTTATTTTCGGTATTGTAAAATATGTTTCATTATTTTTAAATAAAACTCTTCCAGTTAGCTCTCTTGGTGTATCTATTCCGAAATATTCAAAAACAAGTATATCATTTTTTTTATTTATATGAACTATATTATCTTTTAATCTTAAAATTTCTTCATAAGTATTTGTTTCAAATGAGTAAAAATATAAACTAGATTTACCATCAAAATCTAAAAATCCATTTTCAAGTGTTACAATTTGAAAATATATACCATATGAATTTCCAAAAGCATATATCGGAAACATACCTGTTTGTAAATCATTTTCGTGATTTGTAATCTCGTATCTAAGAATTTCGTTAAACATATTATTACTATTAAGTATATATCCCAATATGTAGGTGTTATCTTGTATATATATAATTATACTGTAGTCATTACTATGGTAAACAAAAGGAAATCTAGGACTAAATATTTCAAATATACGACCAGTAGTTAATCTATTAATCAAGTCGATATCTTCACCATATATAGGAAATGTTTTTCTAAAAAATGTACTTCTTATACCATCTTCCAAAATTCCAGATTCTACGAATCTAAATATCGCTCTATTTTCTAGATTTTCTAGTATTAAATTGTATCCAAATTGAGTATTGTCGAAAAATACACCTTCTGTATAACTTAAATCAATTTCAATATATTTTTTATCTATATTTATACGTGCTAGAGTATCGTAATAAGTAATACCTGTTCTGTTATTATTTATAACAGGAAGTGAGGATAGTAAATATAAATAATTATCATAAAAATCTAATATTTCAAATATACCATTAAAAAAATCTTTTGTAGTTAATTGTTCTAATCTCTCATCTAAAATTAAATAGTCGACAAAATTACTATATTCATCAACAAATAAGTATTCATTTGAAAAATCTATTTCTCTAATATCAATATTACTAGAAATATTATGAAGCTCTATGTTCATAAAATCTGTATCGTAAGATATATTAGATTGGGATGTCTTAGCACTACACCCCAATAAAAATATAGAAAATACAATTATTACAATTCTATATATTTTTTTATTTACCATGAACACCCCTTAAAATTAACTTTCTCAACTATAATTAAATATAGTATAAATTATTTCATTTATAAATGCTACATTGATAGCCAAAAATAAACCATGGTATTAATAAAATAAATTTATTTTGTTAAAATGCAAAGTCATGTTAAAATTTTATCAATATTTACAATAACTTTAGAAATCTGTTAATATAAAATACAATACCGAATAGAACAATTATAATTGTTCTATTCGGTACATTTCTGGTATCTATGTTCAAGTTCAATACTCCAACAAGAAATTTTCATTGCTTTACAAAAATAATTATTGCAAATTTTTCTAATAGGTAGTACAATTATGTTGATATACAGATATCAGCTACAAAATGTGCGAAAAGAAGTTTACTAGCTACTTTTCGAAATAAAAGCACTCAAATCGCAAACTAAGAGGTAAATATTGAATATTATAGATTTTTTTGAAAATAATTTACCTGTTAAAGGTACAAAAGAAAAAGAAATAATAAATGGTGAAGAAATAATCAAAAATAAAAAATTAAATTTAAATGATAAAAATAATCAAATAGAGATAGAAACCATTTTAGATTTTTACAAATATTACCTCGTAGAGCCAAACGAATGTAAAAAAATATTTGTAAAATATGATTTTTTGCTTTGGCTTCAAAATATAAAATATAAACATATAAAAATATACGAAAAATTTAAAAGTGATGAAAATTTAAACAGAGGAATAGACAATTTTTTTGTTTTTAATAAAATAAAAGAAAACGCAAAAATATATTTACTTGAAGAAAATATGCAAATAAAAATAAATCCTTTTGTAAAAGAAGATTACAAAGGAGAATTTTTATTAATAAAAGATGGCGAAGGTTATATATGCGAAGAAATAGTAACAAATGTACCGTGGATACATATTTCTAAAAAAATAATAAATACAAACGATTTTAAGCTACAAAATGAATTAAAAATAGAATTTACAATAGATAAAAATATATTGCAAAAAAAATCTGAATATGGCGAAATAAATATTTTAGGTCAAATACAAAAAATAAATATACAAGTCGTTACTTTGAATTTTTTAGAAGTAGAATTAAAATATTTTAATGAAACATCAAAAAATATTATATATTTAAAAAATAATACAAAAAATTCACTAAATATTGAAATAAAAACCTTAGATGATTTTGTAAAATTCGAAAAAGAAATATACACCATAGAAGAAGAAAAAGAAGAAGTCCCTTTCGATATAATTTTGTCTAGTTTCCAGCTGGCACAAAAGAACCTCAAAAGAAAACATACATTTTCATCAAAAATAAAAATAAAATCAAACTATGGTGATTATAAATTTTTTAAAGATATTAGTATAGAAGTAGGAGATTTTAATTGATGAACTCAGAAATAATAGAAATTTTTAGATATTATTTTTTTTATGTGTGTAGCAAAAATAATTATATAAGTCATACTTATACAAATGATGAGGACAAGAACAATAAAAAAAAGGAAAATAAATATTTAGAGAAATCTTATCAAAAAACTGAAGAGTTATTGAAAAAGTATCCTTATAATATATTTTTATACTTATATAAAATTTTCTTCAAAATAGAAATGAAAAAAACGCAAGAAGCCTTAGAAATGTTAGAAATTTTAAAAGTATCTATCTCACACTACAAAAATAATAGCGAAGTATATACATTTTATCTTTATCTAAAATGCATTTTAGATAAAGATAGTTTAAAAAATACAGAAATTATTTTTAGGGATTACCAAAACAAATATTTATATTTTATTTCTTATTTATATTTGAAAAAAGAGAATAGGGTAGAGTATTCATATATATATAAATCATTTGAAGCTGGAAATAGAAGTTTTTTTTTGTATCTATGTGTATATGAAATTTTAAAAACAGGTATAAAATATTACGAAAAAAATATGCTAATAAACTTTTTAAAATGGGCAAATGCACATAATATTTTAACAAATGAGATTTTGGAAATAAATAAAGAAATAATATCGAGTATTGTATATAAAGATATAAATTTATTTGCAAAAATATACGAAAAAAATAAATGTAATTTTTTATTAGATGAAATAATAGTAGAAGTAATGAAAAAAAATGAAGATATAAGTATTTTATCACATTCTTTTTATGCGGAAATAATAAAAACTAAATTTTGCAAAGAAACTAATAAATTACTAATGTACAGTAGCTATAAAAATAATATATTAGAAATACCAAAAATGTATGTGCAAGAATATATAAAAAATGGTATAGACGATGATATAGCTCATTTTGTTTTTTATTTTATTATAGACTTTGATGATATTGATTATTCCGAAGAAATTATAGATTTGTATAATCTATATGAAAATATTTTAAAAACAGTAGTTCGTGGTATCCAAAATAGAACAAACGAAAAAGATATTATTTATTATCTAAAAATTTTCAAATATGTAATTTACAAAAATATTTATTTTGAAAATATTGCTACTACACTCGAATATCTTTCTGTAAAACAAGTAGAAAACACAATAAAAAAAATATCTAAAATCTTATTAGACTGGCTTTTTGTTTACAATTTTTCATTTGAAACAAAAAATACAAAATATATTTGGATAAAAAATCAGATAAAAAGTTCTTTGGACACTTACGAGATAGAAGATAAATCTGTCAATATAAAAGTCCCTAATATGGAAAATGATATTATTTTTTTTGATGATAAGCACAAGATATTAAATGAAAATGTAAAAATAACAAAATATACGAAAAATGGTTTTTTTCTTGAAAATTATCTATATAAAAATAATTATATTTCTGAAGAATTACTGTTATATTTGTCAAATTATTACTTCCGGAATGAAATATTAGAAGATACATATTTTTTAATATCTCTACTGGAACGAACGATAAAAATAAAAAATATCTGTGAAAATTTCAAATCTGACCTTACATGGTTACTTATAAAAGTTTTATCAGAAAATAATAAAAAAGAAAATGCATTCGATTATTTAAAAAAAATGAATTTAAAAAAAATTGATGATAAATATTCTATGGCTGTAATTGAAATCTTTATGCATAAGATGGAGTATAATATGGCAATAGATTTTATAAACATAAAAATGCAAATTTTAACAGACGATATATTAATAAATTGTATAAAAACTTTTATGGATGAATATAAAAAACCTCATCCTAAAATATATAAAACAGAAACAGATAAGAAAATTGTAAATATAACATACCGTGTTCTCGTTAATGGTTTTTATAATGATGATTTTTTAGATATTGTATTACAAAATTACAATGGTAGCCTTTTAGAACTTTGTAAATTAAGTAACGTACTAAATGATAATGGTATAATAAATGTAGAGTTGGATGAAAAAATATTAAATACATCAATTTTTACAAGAGATATAATACCCGAAGTGGAAAATGTATTTTTAAGATTTTTTGCTTCCCGACCTGAAAAATGCAAAAATTTCATTTATTATATATGCTATCACATTTTAAAAGAGAAAAAAACTATAACTACAGATACACTATATGTATTAGAAAATTTTATAGGTGAACATCCAAAGGATTTAATATTGTACACAGCTATTTCTGTAATTTTGATAAATGAAGAAACTGTATTAAAAGATAAAGTTTTAAATATTACTATGAAATATTTAGAAGAGAATGATGTATTTTTACCCGTTCTAAAAAAGTTAGACAAGAAATATTTAAGCTATGCTCAACAAAATGTTTTTTGTATAGAATACGAATATATAGCAAATAAAAAAGTTTACTTAAATGTAAAATTTGAAAATTATGACTATAAAAAAATAGAAATGAAATATTTTAGGTTCGGAATATATTTTTTGAACCTAAATATTTTTTATGGTGAAAAAATAACATATTATTTTGAACATGAAAATATAAGCGAAAAAATTATACATGAATATAAAAATGAAAAAATATTAATATCAGAAAACCCAAAAAATGAATTTGAGTATTTAAATAACTCTATTATATATAATCATTTGCTAGAATACGATATTTTAGAAAAAAATTTTAATGAATTTCATAAAAAAAATAAAATAAATACAGATGGAGAGGACTATAAAATGCTATAGTAAGAACAATATGAAAAGAAAAATAAAGCACACTTTAAAAGAAGATGAGTTTGTTTTAGGAATAGACATTGGAGATATAGTTACATCTTGTGGAGTTTTTGATAAAGATATGAAAGACCCCAGTTCTTTTAATTTCTCAGATTTTAATAGCTTTAATATACCAACAATTTTAAAATTAAAAGATAATATTTGGAGTTTTGGAAATTTTGTATATGAAGATGAAGACGAAAATGGAGAGATTTTTTCTAATTTTTTATCGAATGCAGATTATAGTTTAACAGGAATATTTGTAGACCAAATAATAAATTTTATATTAGAGAAATCGAAAAAAAAAATAAAAGCTATAACAGTTGTTACAAGTGAAAAAATAAAAAATATAGATATGTTTAAATCTACATTCGAAAAATATAAGGATTATACATATTTTGAAAATTATGGGAATTGTGTTTTCGAATATTATTATTTTAAACAAAGGCAAAACAAAGAAAATCTTATTTTGATAGACTATAGTGCAACAAGTTTATCTCTTTGGGGATATAATATAAACAAAGAAATTTCTGAAATTCTTTATTTTGAAAATAAAAATATAATCACAAATGTAATAGAAGAAGACCTGATACTATATTTTATAAATCTTTATAAAAAAGAAAAAAACGATGTAAGTATAACTAAATACGAAGAAAAAGGCATAAAGACATTTATCCGAAAAAATAAAGAATCATTATTTTTAAAATCGAATAAGAATTTAAGGTTACAATTTAATTTTTGTGAGCCTCCAATAATAATCACTTTAAATCAATTAAAGCTAAGTAATATAAAAGCACCGTATGAGGAAGAATTTAAAAGGTTTTTGAAATACAGTCTTATAAAATCTAATATAGATATTTCAGATATAAACACTATTATTTGTACTGGTGGTGGTTTTGAAATGGAATGGGTAAGAGATGTAATACAAAATATTTTTTTGGACAGTCATATAAAGGACTATAAACCATACAAGTCTGTAGCTTCTATGGGAGCTGTGCTTTTGTCAATAAAAAATTTGAGAAATCTACAATATGAAAATTCAGATAAAATTCCTAATTATTATAATATGGGTATTTTTGCATATGATAATGGTAATAAAAAATATATACCTATATTTAATAATTTTAAAAATACAGGTGTAGATATTATAATTAATCACAAATTCGGAAAAAAAATAAACATAGACATTTTTAATATGGAAAATGATGAAACTTCTAAAATTTACGAAATAGAAATAGATGATGAAGATATAATATGTAGACCTTCTCTCGCATTGAAAATAAATATACTTATGTATATGCAAAATAATAAAATTATTGTAAAAATAAAGGACAAAGGATTTGGAGATTTATTTCCAGCAGGTAATTTTGAGAAAACATACGAAATAGAGAATTTTTGAAATGAAAAGTAGAATATTAAATACGAATATAGACATGGTAACACTTGAGGAAGCTACTCAAAAATTAAATTACTTTTTGGAAAATGAAAAAAATCATATAGTTATTACCCCTAACCCAGAAATTATTATAAAAGCAAACAAAGATAAAGAATTATTAAAAATAATAAATAATGCTGATTTAGTAGTCCCAGATGGTATAGGTGTTGTTATAGCATCTATGTTTACAAAAAGAAAGCTAAAACAAAGAGTTGCGGGTATTGACTTAATAATAAATTTTTTTGAAAATTTGGAGAAAGAAATAACTATTTATATTTTCGGTGGAAAAGATGGCGTTGCTGAAATTGCTAAAAAAAATTTAGAAAAAAAATACTCTAAGTTAAAAGTTGTAGGATATAATAATGGATATTTTGACAAAGAAAAAGAAAAAAATATAATAGAAGAGATAAAAGAAAAAAAACCAGACGTTTTATTAGTAGGTTTAGGTGCTCCAAGACAAGAAAAATGGATAAATAAAAATAAAGATTTACCAGTAAAAATATCGATAGGTGTTGGTGGATCAATAGATGTAATGTCTGGAAAAATAAAACGTGCCCCAGACATTTTTATAAAACTAAATTTAGAATGGTTTTATAGACTTTTAAAAGAACCGAAAAGAATTAAAAGAATGGGAGCACTACCTATTTTTATTTTTAAAGTTATTATTGGTGAAAAGGATTAAAATGAATAAATTTTTAGAATATTTAGAAATAACTATAGGTGTTATATTAGTTGCAATCGGGCTTGAAGTTTTTTATGTACCACATAATTTAGTTACTGGTGGTGTTTCTGGTCTTGCCATTATTATTCTACATTTTACAGAAAATACGGCTTTTCCAGTACCATTATGGCTTACAACTATTGTTTTAAACTTGCCTATGATGCTTATAAGTTACAAACTAATGGGGCGTGGTATATTTATTAAAAGTTTATATACAATAATTGCACTTACATTTGCTTTATCTTTAGCCGAGTATATACCTCCTATATTCCCAGATTTAACACTTAGTACAATTTTTGGTGGTGCTATTGTTGGTATAGGTACTGCAATGGTAGTAAGAAGAGGAGCAACAAGCGGCGGTACAACTCTTATGGCTGTCCTTTTGCAAAGGTTTTTTAAGCATTTTAAAGTTACGTCTATCATGCTATGTTTAGATATAATAATAATACTTTTAGGAATGTTTGTATTTGGAACTATAAATACTATGTATGCTATTATTTCTATATTTGTAACAATAAAAGTAACAGATGTTGTTGTTTCTGGACTAAAATCTGCGAAAGCTGCATTTATTTTATCTACAAAATCAGAAGAAATAAGCACTGAACTTTTAAAATCGGTTTATCGTGGTATTACTGCAATACCAGCAAGAGGAGTGTATACAGGAAGAACAAAAGATATGCTTTTGTGTATACTTAGTCAAAAAGAATTAGTAATTGCAAAAGAAGTAGTAAAATCTGTAGACCCAAATGCTTTTGTAATTGTTACCTCTGTTTCAGAAGTTTTGGGAGAAGGTTTTAGACCACTTGATAACAAAAGTATAGTCTAATTTATTTGATTTTATGTCCTAAATAATATAAAATATATAAAGAAATTGAATATAGAGGTATGACTTAATGGGTTTGATTCAAAAGATATTTGGAAATTATAGTGAAAAAGAAATAAAACGTATAAAACCAATAGCAGATAAAATAGAGAGTTTGGAAAAAGATATAAAACCTCTTACCGACGAAGAATTAAAACTTAAAACACAAGAATTTAAAACAAGAATAGAGAACGGTGAAACTTTAGATTCTATATTACCAGAAGCATTTGCTGTAGTTCGTGAAGCATCTTTTAGAGTTCTTTCAATGCGTCATTTTTACGTGCAACTATTGGGTGGTATTGTACTACACATGGGTCGTATAGCAGAAATGCGTACTGGTGAGGGAAAAACTCTTGTTGCGACACTTCCTGCATATTTAAATGCACTAAAGGGAAATGGTGTACACATTGTTACAGTAAACGACTATTTAGCAAAGCGTGATTCAGAAGAAATGAGTAAACTGTTTGAGTTTCTTGGACTTAGCACTGGTTGTATTTTGAACGATTTAAAACCAGATGAAAGAAGAGCCGCATATGCCTGTGATATTACTTATGCAACAAACAATGAATTAGGTTTTGATTATCTTCGTGATAATATGGTTATTAATAAGAAAGATACAGTTGGGCGTGGTCTTTCTTATGCAATAATAGACGAGGTAGATTCTATACTTATAGATGAAGCACGTACTCCTCTTATTATTTCTGGACAAGGTAGTAAAAGTAATGCTCTTTATTCTGTTGCAGACCGTTTTGCAAAAACTCTTACAAAAGGGCGTATACTAAACGAGCAAGAAGCATTAAACCCTCTTACACGTGCAGAGCTAGAGGAAGAGGGAGATTTTATTGTAGACGAAAAAGCAAAAAGTGTTACTCTTACAGAACAAGGATTTGTAAAAGCTGAAAAATTTTTTAATCTTGAAAATTATTCTGACCCAATAAATCTAGAAATTCAGCACCACGTAAATAATGCACTAAAAGCAAATTACAATATGCACAAAGACCAAAACTACGTTGTTCAAAACGAAGAAATAGTAATAGTAGACGAGTTTACAGGTAGGCTTATGGCTGGTCGTAGATATTCCGACGGTCTTCACCAAGCAATAGAAGCAAAAGAAAATGTAAAAGTAAATAGAGAAAGCAAGACTCTAGCAACAATTACTTTTCAAAACTATTTTAACAAATACGTTAAAAAATCTGGTATGACAGGTACAGCAATGACGGAAGAAGGAGAGTTTCGTACTATATATGGTATGGATGTAGTGCAAATTCCTACAAACAAACCGATGATAAGAAAGGACTATCCAGATATTGTATACAGATTTGAGCGTGGAAAAATAAAAGCAGTTGTAGAAGATATAAAAAAATCTCATGAAAAAGGTCAACCTGTTCTTGTAGGTACAATTACGATAGATAAAAGTGAGGAACTTAGCAAGCATCTAAAAAAAGAAGGTATACCGCATAAAGTTTTAAATGCAAAATACCATGAAAAAGAAGCAGAAATTGTAGCAGATGCAGGGCTAAAAGGTGCTGTAACAATAGCTACAAATATGGCTGGTAGGGGTACAGACATAAAACTTGGCGAAGGTGTTGCTGAAGTTGGTGGATTAAAAATAATTGGTACAGAACGTCATGAGTCTCGTCGTATAGATAATCAGCTTCGTGGACGTTCTGGTAGACAGGGAGACCCCGGAGAAAGCCGTTTTTATTTATCCCTTGAAGACGAGCTAATGCGTCTTTTTGGTGCTGAAAGAATGATGAAGTTAGTAGATAAAATGGGTATGGAAGATGAACCTATAGAACATAGTTTACTTTCCAAAGCTATAGAAAATGCACAGAAAAAAGTAGAAGGGAACAATTTTGGTATACGTAAACACTTGTTAGACTACGACCAAGTTATGAACGAACAACGAGAAATAATGTATGGTCAAAGAAACAAAGTGCTACAGGGTGAAGATTTAAGAGAACAAATTTTTGGATTAATAAAAAATATTGTAGATAGTGGTGTAGAACAAAATATAACAGAAGATGAGAATGTATCTGAAAAAGTTAATATCAAAAATCTAAACGAATATTTTTTCCATTTGTTACAAGGCGAACTTGTAAATATACCAAAAGAGCAACTTGAAAAACCAAACAAAGAAGAAATTAAAAAAATATTAACAGATAGAATAGTAAAAAAATACGAAGAAAAAGAAACAGAAATAACAAAAGAACTTTTAAGAGAATTAGAAAGAGTTATTTTACTACGTGTTATAGACCAAAGATGGACAGACCATATAGACAGTATGGACCAAATGAGACAAGGTATATCTTTAAGGTCGTATGCACAGAGAGACCCACTTGTAGAATATAAATTTCTAAGCTATGAAATGTTTGAAGAACTTACTACTAATATACAATTAGATACTATGAAATATTTGTTAAATGTAAAAACAACGACACCAGAACAACAAAGAAGAGAAGATGTAAAAGTTACATTTACAAACAAAGATACCAGCCTTGGAAAAACACCAAGCAAAAGAGCAGAACCAAAAGTAGGAAGAAATGACCCTTGCCCATGTGGTAGTGGATTAAAATATAAATTTTGTCATGGAAAAGAAGCTTAGAAAAAAATTTAAATATTATAGAAAATATAAAATTGTGTTTGATATATATCAAACACAATTTTATTTATTATCACATTAAGAAAGGCATTCATAACGTGAATAAATTTTTAAGTTTTATAGAACTAAAAACACTTATACCATTTGGAATATTTATAATGACAAATATAACCATTTTTTGGGGTAGCATGAAATGGCTAAAAATAAATGAGCATAATGTATACTACGAAGATTTACCAGAACATTTGGATGGTTTTAGAATATTACAAATAGCAGACTTACACAATAGGCTAGAAAATAAAAAAACTTTGAACATATGGCAATATGTAAACAATTTGAAATTTGATATAGCTACAATTACAGGAGATGTTGTACTTTCCAAACTTTCCGAAATATTTCCACACAAAGAAGATTTAAAAAATTTAGCAAACAAAGTACCAACATTTTATATAGAGGGAAACCATGAATATAAAAATTTTAAAGAATTTAAAAATTTTTTTACTAATATAGGAATAAATGTTTTAGATAATAAAAAATATACGATAAAATATAAAAATGGAAATATAGATATAATAGGAACTCGTGATTATACTCATTTAAAGAAAAACAATTTTAATAGCATATACAAACTTTTTGAAAAAAATAAAAGTGATAATTTCAAATTGGTTCTTACTCACCAACCACAAACATTTGATTATTTTAAAGATACTTCTCCAAATTTAGTTTTGTCTGGTCATACACACGGGGGACAATTGAGAATACCTTTTTTTCCAACACTATATGCACCACAACAAGGATTTTTTCCTAAATATGGTAACGGATTTTACAATTATAAAAAATCAAAACTATATGTTTCAAAAGGTATTGGTTCTACGCATTTTCCTTTTAGATATTTCAATAGACCAGAGATTTCTATTTTTATTCTTAAAAAGGGTAATGAAAAATGCAAAAAATAATACTTATAATAATTTTTTTACTAACACAAACAAATACTATTATAGCTATGGAAACAAATACAGAAAAATTAATAGCAATAACATTCGACGATGGTCCAAGTAGGTATACAGAATCTATATTAGATATATTTTATAAAAATGATTCCCATGCAACTTTTTTTGTTTTGGGCAATCAAATAGAGCGTAATTTAGAAATTTTTTTAAAAATATATGAAAGAGGACATGAAATAGGTAATCATACATTTTTTCATGAAAATGTAACAAGATTAAGCCGGAGTAATGTTATAAATACAATAGTAAGAACAAGTAATTTAATAGAAAAACATACAGGAGTATATCCAACTCTTTTTAGACCACCATTTGGGGAAATAAAAAATAGAGAGCGTGATATTCTAAGAATATTGGGCTACTCTATAATTCTTTGGTCTGTAGACCCTAGAGATTGGAACACAGCAGATTCAAATAAGATATTTGAACATATAATAAACAATGCAAGACACGGCTCCATAATACTATTACACGATACAAGAAAAAGTACATATGAAGCAATAGCAAAAGCTGTACCGTATCTTATAGAAAATGGTTTTAGACTTGTTACAGTTTCGGAACTTTTAGAAAATACACGAGCAGGTAATATTTATAGAAATAGACATTAAAAAAATAAAAGTAGAAATAAAAATCTTATTTCTACTTTGCTTGTGTGTGTTTGATATTATTTTTATTGATATTTCAGTTATATCTATTTTTTATAAATATTTTGTAAAGTTTGTTTTAAAATTCTGGTCTAATTGCATCTTCATCGCCACCAATAGCTACTAACCAAAAAGGACTAATTAAATAAAAAAAAAACATTTATATGAACTCCCCTCTATTTTTTTCATAATCATCTATTTCTTGTTCCATCATTTTATAAATTTCATTTTCTCCTGCTTTTTTTATTCTCTTTAAGCCCATTTCTACAAATGAATAGTCATCAAGAAATAGACCTTTTCTTACAAGAGCAATACTTATACTTAATTGAAGATTGTTTTCTTCATAGAATTTTAGTGCTACTTTCATTGTTTGATTAAATAAATCAGTATATTCTAGCACTTCATAATATTCCATCCTCAACAATCTAAATATAAAATTTTCAAAAAGTACAAATTTAATTTTATTAATCCATTTAGTAAAATACTCATACTTTTCAAGTTCTCTCAAAGCATTTATAAACAAAATTTCAGCTTGCTCAACTGTCATCGCATATGCTATAGCTACAGATAAAAACTCTAAATCTCTAGCATTCCAAGTATCCAAATCTATAAGTCTATTTATAATAGGCTCTGCCATTTTGCATAATTTCTCGAAATCTTCATGCTTGGCTGCTTTTTCAGAAATTTCAAGTATACGTAAACCATCACGAAGTTCATCATCTGCCATAGTGTCAGCATTTTTACTTATAAATTTTGAAATTTTTTGCTTTAATTCTGCAATTTCCTTTTTTTGATGACTTCTACTAATTGCAAATAATCTGTTCAAAAGACCTTTTTTTATAGCCTTGTCTTCTGCACTCATTTTAATAATCCCCTTTCTATAATAGATAGAAATTAATTTTTTTAATCCAGCCGTTAATTATGTTATTTTAAAACATTGTTATCTTTTTGATAGTTCGAAAAGTAAATATTGGCTGATAAATATATTTTACTACATAAAAAGTTATTTTGCAAGCCATTTTACGACATATTTTTTGGTAAATTCAGTAAATTTTAAAGAATATAAACTAGTTTTTATATTTCTAAATTTTGTATATCAATAACTCTATCGTATTTGTGCAGTAATCCGTCTTTTATTCTATGTGTAATTGTAATAAGGGTTAATTCTTTTTCATTTAATAACTCTTCTTCTATCTCATTTGCTGTTTTTACATCTATAGCCGATGTACTTTCATCTAATATTATTATTTTTGTACCTCTAATAATTGCCCTAGCTATCGCTATACGTTGTTTTTGTCCACCAGATAAATTTACACCTTTATCACCACATATAAAATTAATTCCACCACTTATTTTATTTTCTTCTACAAATTTATTTACTCCACTTTTGGTTAGTGCCAAATTTAGCTCTTCGCTAGAAAATTCTTCTCCAAGAGTTATATTATAAAATATACTTTCATTAAATATATATGAATCTTGATGTATAACACTTATCAATTTCGATAACTTGATTTTGTCTATGTCAGCTAATGGAACACCATCATATAAAACTTGTCCACTGTACCCAAAATAATCTTTTGAAATTATTCCTATAAGTGTACTTTTTCCAGAACCACTTGGACCTGTTATAGCTATTTTCTCATTTTTGTTTATAGTTAAATTTATATTTTTCAAAACTTGCGTATCTTTATATGAAAAAGATAAATTTTTTATTTCTATTTTTTCATTAAAAGTTGGACTTTTATATCCACTTTCCAAATCTTCTTTGTAATCTATTATATCTATTATTTTTTGTGCAACTGATTCTACGCTACGTATAGCAGGTAATAAATGCATAAAAAATCTTATGTACCCGCCAAATAGTGTACTAAGTGATGTAAACATTACAACAGTTCCTATTGTAGTATTTCCTGTATATACAAGCCTACCTAACACAAATATTATTATAAACTTTGTTACAAAGCCTAAAATATTTCCGATATTACTTGTAGATTCTCTAAGCACTCCTAATGACGCTTCTTCTTTAAGTAATTTATCGTTTTCATTTGTAAATTTGCTTTTAAATTTATTGGATAGACCAAAACTATTTATAACTTCAAAACCTAAAAAAATTTCTTTCATTGTTTTAGAAAAATTTTCACTTTCTAAAGAAATTCGTTCTTGTTTTATTTTCATAAATTTTGTAAAAACTATTGGTAAAATTATTGTTATTCCTGTAACACAAAAAACAACAAAAGCTATAAATAAATTGTTATATAACATTATTACTAAAATTACAAAAGCACCTGCAAAATTTCTAACCAATCTGGGAATATATGATACAGCACCAACTAAACGTTCTACATCATTTCGTATATTAGACATATATGTAGTAATATCTTGTTCTCTAAACTTTAATTTACTTCTATTTATTATACTATCATAAATATCATTTCGTATGTCTTTTGAAATTTTTTTTAAAAACTTTTCTGTTAAATAAACATCAATGTAAGATACTATTAGAAAAAATAAAATACCTACAAAACCTATAGCAAGTGTATTTGAAAATGAAACCATGTTATTTGATACTACAAAATCTATTAAATCTCTATTAATCATTGCTATAAATATCGAAATGAGGTAACTGACACATACAAAAAATAGAGTTGTGAACATTAGAATAGCATTATTTTTGAAATATCTTGATAAATGTTTCATTTGAAAATTTTCCTTCATAAATATAAGTTAATTTTTTTTTAATCGAGTAGGAGGCTATCCAATAATTGAATAGCCGACCTCTCACACCACCGTACGTACGGTTCCGTATACGGCGGTTCTTTAGTTTACTAGATAG
>WRGD01000116.1 GCA_009787355.1 Defluviitaleaceae bacterium
CTAACGAAAAGGATTTACTTAAATATAAATCTATCTAGTAAACTAAAGAACCGCCGTATACGGAACCGTACGTACGGTGGTGTGAGAGGTCGGCTATTCAATTAATGGATAGTCTCCTACTCGATTTACATAATTTCAGTTATTAGCTTCTACTTTTATAACGTATATTCTACACTTAGTTTGAATATATATTTAGTATGTAAATTTGCACAAAAAAAATTTTTTATAAAAATATTTTTTATAAAAAATATACAGACAAAGTGAATTTTTCAAATTTCAATGATATTTTTAATGACGTAGAACAAACAAAAAATTACATAATTAACTAAAACATACGAATAAAAACACAATTTTTTAGTCAATTTTACTAATGAAATTTATCTTTAAAAATACTATTATAGTAATGTGATTTGTATACTTTAGCTGTTAATATAAACGTATTCTCAGTTTATATATTTAATTTTACAATTATGTATGCAAAATTTTTTGAACAAAGAGGTTTTTTATGGCTAATTTAGAGCTTAAAAATTTAGTTAAAATTTATTCTGATGATGTTAAAGCTATAAAAGATTTTAGTTTAAATGTCGAAGATAAAGAGTTTATTATATTTGTTGGTCCTTCTGGTTGTGGTAAGTCTACAGTTTTGCGTATGATAGCTGGTCTTGAAGAAATATCCGATGGAGAGTTATACATAGATGGTAGGTTAGTAAACCATGTAGACCCAAAAGACCGTGATATTGCAATGGTTTTTCAAAATTATGCACTTTATCCACATATGACAGTTTTTGATAATATGGCATTTGGGCTTAAACTTAGAAAAATAGAAAAATCTGAGATAAAAAGAAGAGTTACAGAAGCAGCTGAAATATTAGAAATAAAAGAACTACTTGATAGAAAGCCAAAAGCACTTTCTGGTGGGCAACGTCAACGTGTTGCTATGGGTCGTGCAATAGTTCGAAATCCTAAAGTTTTCCTTATGGATGAACCACTTTCAAATTTAGATGCAAAACTAAGAGTTCAAATGCGTTCTGAAATTTCCAAGCTCCACCAAAGATTACAAACTACTTTTATCTACGTTACTCATGACCAAACAGAGGCTATGACACTCGGTACACGTATAGTCGTTATGAAAAGTGGAGTAATACAACAAGTAGATTCTCCTACTAATTTGTACAACAAACCTGCAAATTTATTTGTGGCAAGTTTTATTGGTTCTCCTCAAATGAATCTTTTAGATGTAGCTATAGAGGAAGAAAATGATAGTATAATAGCAAATTTTGGAGGTAATATCGTAAAAATACCAAAAGAAAAAGCAGAAATTCTTAAAGAAAAAGGTTACATAGGAAAAGAAGCAATAATTGGTATTAGACCAGAGCATATGCATCATGAAGATACAACAAGTGTAAAAAACAAAGATTCTCTTCTTAAAGCAAAGGTAGAAGTTTTGGAACTTTTGGGAGCAGAAGTTTACCTTTATTTAAATTCTGGTGGAGTTAGTGTAACAGCAAGAGTAACACCAAGGCATTTATATGAGGTTGGCGAATCTATACGCTTAATAATAGATACAGAAAAATTACATTTCTTTGACAAAGATACTCAATTATCTATAGTTAATTAAACTATATCGATTTTTTTAATAAGCATGGAGGATAAAATTGATACAAAATCCCATTTTAAAAGGTTTTAACCCAGATCCCAGTATATGTAGAGTAGGCGATGATTATTATATAGCTGTTTCTACTTTCGAATGGTTTCCCGGAGTTCAGATACACCATTCTAAAGATTTGATAAACTGGCATTTGGTAAGTAATCCACTAAAAAAAGTTAGTCAGTTAGATATGAAAGGAAATCCAGATAGTGGAGGTGTCTGGGCACCTGCCCTTACTTATTCAGATAATAAATTTTGGCTTATATATTCAAATGTAAAATCTCTCTCTGGAGCATGGAAAGATGTTACAAATTATTTAGTTACATCAGATACTATAGACGGTGAATGGAGTGAACCAGTATTTATGAATGGTTCTGGTTTTGACCCTTCTCTTTTTCATGATGACGACGGTAGAAAATGGTTTGTAAATATGGTTTGGGATCAAAGATCTTACAATCATTCTTTTTATGGTATTGTTTTACAAGAATATGACCACAATCTACAAAAATTAATTGGACCAGAAAAAATAATTTTTAAAGGAACACATTTAGCACTTACAGAAGCTCCACATCTTTACAGAAAAGATGAATATTATTACTTAATAACTGCTGAAGGTGGCACTAAATTTGAACACGCTGTTACAATTGCAAGGTCTAAAAATATAGATGGTCCTTATGAAGTTCATCCACAAAATCCTATACTTACATCTTGGCCATATTTAGAAAACCCTATACAAAAATCTGGTCATGCTTCTATAGTAGAAACACCAGATGGGGAATGGTATCTTGCACATTTAATGGGTAGACCAATACATACAGATGGCTCTGTTTTAACTCAAAATCGAGGTTACTGTCCTTTAGGACGTGAAACTTCTATACAAAAGTTATATTGGGAAGAAGATTGGCCATATGTAGAAGGTGGCAATTTTCCAAAAGAGCAGGTAGAAGCTCCGAATGTAAAACCTATTACATGGGAACAAGATTATCCAAATATAGATGATTTTGATACAGAAAAATTAAATCATCATTTTAATACATTACGTATTCCATTTAATAAAGAATTAGGGACATTATCTGAAAGAGATAGCCATTTAAGATTGTTCGGTAGGGAGTCTCTACATTCTTTATTTGTACAATCATTAGTAGCCAGAAGATGGCAAAGTCTAAATTTTACAGCAGGTACAAAAGTTACTTTCGACCCAGATACTTTTCAGCAACAAGCAGGCTTAGTATGTTACTATAATACTAAAAATTGGACTACTGTACACATTACTTTAAATGAAGAAAAAGGAAAAGTTATAGATATTATGACTTGTGATAGAGGAAATGTAAAAAATCCTCTTGGTTTAAATCAAATAATTATACTAGAAAATGTAGAATATGTATATTTAAAAGTAGATGTAACACCAAAACATTATGTATTTTCTTACTCTTTCGATGGAGAAAATTTTATAAAAATACCTTATAAATTTGATAGTTATAAATTATCAGATGACTATATACAAGAAGATGGATTTTTTACAGGAGCATTTGTAGGTATACATTGCGTTGATACATCTGGAAAAAGAAAATTTGCCGATTTTGATTATTTTAAATATCAAGAAATATAGTTAGAAATTATAATTTTGGAGGGATATATGAAAAACAAATTCAAGAAATTATTTTTAAGTTTTTTAGCCGCTACATCTTTATTTTTAGTTGCTTGTGGTACTGGTGTAAATCCTGCTACAAGTGGTGGTATAGAAGTATTCCCAGAAGATCAGGATAGAATACTACGTATAGCTAGTTTTACAAACGAAGCACTTGTTTTGGCTACAGCATTTGCAGGAGAAAACCCAGATATTGAAATAGATTTTACAGAAATAACAATGCAAGGTGGGGAATATCAAAATTGGCTTATGCCACTACTTGCACTTGGTGGAGATGTACCAGATGTTATTTTTCTAGAAGCAGAATTTATAAGACAATTTGTAGAAAGTCCATTTTTAGGTAATATGAATAGTTTATTACCATATGTAGACTATGTAGACACATTTCCTTTTGTTGTAGAAGCAGGTATGCATAACGGTGAGGCAAGAGCATTTTCTTTCCAAGCAACACCAGGTGTTATGTATTTTAGAAGAAGTATGGCAAGAGAATATTTTGGAACAGATGATCCTAGCTTTATACAGGAACTTTTTTCAACACCAGAAAGCACTTTAGATGCTGGAAGAGTTATAAGAGATGCTTCTGGTGGCACAACATTTTTAGTTTCTAGTGCAAATGAATTTTTTAGAGGATTTGCTGCAGGTAGAAGAGATCCTTGGGTTGTGGATAATACACTTACAATTGACCCTCTTATGATGTATTTTATAGATTTTGCAAGAATATTGAACGAAGAAAATTTACAAGCACAAGTAGACCAATGGAGTGGCGAGTGGTTTCAAGGTATGGATGATAACTTAATAAATGCACATGGACAGCCAATAAGAATATTTTCTTATTTACTACCAACTTGGGGTTTAACATACGTTCTTATGGATAACGCACCATCTACTTTTGGAGATTTTGGTGTTATAGAAAGTCCTCTACCTTATCACTGGGGGGGGACATGGATAGCTGTTACAAGAGATGCTAGAAATCCGAATCTTGCACGTGAATTTGTTAGGTGGGCAACTCTAAATGAAGTAACGTTAGAAAGATGGGCAACCGGATATTTCTCAAATGAGTTTTTAAGAGCTATAGACCCAAGTTTACCAAGTGATTTAGGTCGTGGCCCTGGAGATTTTGTTTCTTCCAGAAATGTAGTTAATAGGATATCAAATTATTTCGAAGATACTGATGCTTACAATTTCCTTGGTGGTCAGAATCCATATGAAATATTTGGTCAGCTTGCACCAAATGTATCTCTTCGTTTAATGCAAGGTACAGATGCAGCAATAGGAGATGAATGGCAAGATGCTGTTGGAGCATATTTAGAAGGTCAAATTGGTTCTGTGCAAGAACTACTACAATCTTTTAGAAATGCTGTTAGGGTAATATTGCCAGACTTAAATATAAATTAACACATTATAAATTTTTATAAACATTTTAAAAATTCTATAAACTCTCATTTATTTTATTTGAGAGTTTGTAGAATATTTTATTTGTTATTACAAAAGGAGATTGTTCTTTATGAACACAAAAAATAAAAAATTAGTAAAAGATTATTGGGGATATATCTTTATAGCACCTTTCATTATAATATTTATTATATTTGCATTATATCCTATTGCAAATACATTTTTTCTTAGCTTTACAAATGCAAATATAATACATGGAATGCCTGGAAATATAATAGGTTTTAACAATTTCATATCACTATTTAATGACCCTATGTTTATTCGTGCATTACAAAATACTTGGTTGCTATGGCTTGGAAATTTTATACCGCAGATGATACTTGCTCTTGTGCTTGCAGCAATGTTTTCTAGTACAACTTTTAAACTAAAAGGTACGGGCTTTTTCAAGGCTATTTACTATCTTCCAAACTTACTAATGCCTGTTACAGTCGCTGCACTTTTTCAACACTACCTTACATTACACGGACCAATAAATTCATTTTTGGTTGGTACAACTGGTTTAATGTCAGAACCTAGAAACTTTTTGCAATTTGCAACAGATACTCGTTTTACTGTTATGTTTATACAAACATGGATGTGGTTTGGGCAAACTGCTATTGTTCTTGTTTCTGGAATGACATCTATTTCTCCAAGCTATTATGAATCTGCAATGGTAGACGGTGCATCACAAACAAGAATGTTTTTCAAAATAACATTGCCATTATTAAAGCCTGTTTTACTCTTTGTTTTAGTTACAAGTCTTGTAGGTGGTATGCAAATGTTCGATATACCTTTGCTACTTAGTGATGGTCCACTTGGTCCACCAGATATGTCTGTACTTACTATGAATATGTTTATGCGTGCAAGAATGAATCATCCTGCAAACGCTATTGGTTCTGCTGCTGCTGTTTCTGTTATTTTGTTTTTTATATCTAGCTTTGTTGCTTTAATACTATTTAGAGTTTTTAGAACAGATGAACAAAAACAACAAAAGAAACAAAGGAGAGTAGAGACCAATGGATAGTTATAGAATTAAACAATTTTCTTATAAATTTATTTGCTACACATTTTTGATTATATTATTTTTAATTTGTGTTTTGCCAATATATATGTTACTAATAAATGCTACACGTACAACAGAGGCTATAAATGCTGGTTTTTCTTTAATACCTGGTACAAATATTATAAATAATTGGAATATTATACAAGGTTTTGGTATTAATATACCTTTGGGACTTAGAAATAGTTTAATAATAGCTATAAGTACAACATTTTTATCTGTATATTTTTCATTATTAACAGCGTATGCAATAAATATTTATGATTTCAAGTTTAAAAAAGCCTTTTATGGATTTATATTGGCTATGACATTAGTACCTATGAATTTATATTTAATAGGTTTTTTTCAATATATGCATCATTTGGGTATGCTCAATTCACTTACTCCTATGATATTACCATCAATTGCGGCACCGGGTACTGTTTTCTTTTTTAAACAATATTTAGATTCAGCACTAGTACCAGAGCTTATACAAGCTGCTAGAATAGATGGAGCAACAGAATTCGAAATATTTAATAAAATAGTTTTACCAATTTCAAAGCCTGGTGCATTTACAATGGCAATATTTGCTTTTGTAGGTTCATGGAATGCTTTTATGGGTCCTCTTTTTATAATAGGTGGAAATATAAATCTACATACATTACCACTTATAATGCAGAGACTACAAGGAGATGCGTTTAGAACTGATTTTGGAGCAATATACCTCGGAATGGCAATAAGTCTTATACCTATAATTATTGTATATTCTATTTTTTCTAAATATATAGTTAGTGGTATAACACTAGGTTCTGTAAAAGAATAATTTAATTTCATCAATATCCTTTAAAATATTTTTTAAGGATATTTTTAGTTTATTGTAGAATAAATTTTAAATATATAAAATTTTAACTATACTTCAATAAAAAACACTAATTCTTTTATTTAATAAACAAAACAGAGTGTAGAACTTAATTTTCAATAAGTTCTACACTCTAATTTTTTAATATTAACTCTGTAACTTCAAACTTTTTAGTCTAAGTACATTCAAAAGTACAGAAATAGAACTAAAACTCATAGCCCATGCACCGTGCATAGGGTTCATAAGTGGACCACCAAATATATATAATACACCCATAGCTATTGGTATGCCTAAAACATTGTAGCCAAATGCCCAAAATAGATTTTGTTTTATATTTCTTATTGTTTTTTTACTTAGATATATAGCAGAATATACACCGTTTAAATCACCACGCATAAGTACAATATTTGCAGATTCCATTGCAATATCTGTACCTTGCCCTATTGCAATACCAACATCTGATTTTACTAGTGCTACAGCGTCGTTTATACCATCACCTACCATTGCGACTTTCTTGCCCTCGGCTTGAAGTTTTGATATATTAGTTGCTTTGTCTCCTGGCAATACCTCTGCAAATATTTTATCTATACCTACTTCATTTGCAACAGCTTTTGCCGTTCTTTCGTTATCCCCCGTTATCATTATTACTTCTAATCCCATATCTTTTAGCTTTTTTATTGCTTTTTTACTTGTTGGTTTTATAGTATCTGCTACTGCGACTATCCCCTCCATTTTTCCGTTTATAGCTACGTACATTGGGGTTTTGCCTTGACCTGAAAGTTCGTTTGCATTTTGTAAATATTCTTCTATATTTATGTTGTTTTCTTCCATGAGTTTTTTGTTACCTACAAAAATTTGTAACTCTTCTATATCTACATATATACCTTGCCCTGTTATAGATTTAAATGTAGTAGGTTTGGATAATTTTAAATTTTTTTCTTCTGCATAGTTTACTATTGCTTCACCTAATGGATGCTCTGATTGTTTTTCTGAACTTGCAACTAATCGCAATATTTCATCTTTGGAAAAATTCTCTTTTGTTACTATATCTGTAACATTTGGTTTTCCCTCTGTTATTGTTCCTGTTTTGTCTAATACTATAGTATTAAGTTTATGAGATATTTCTAGAGCTTCTGCACTTTTTATAAGTATGCCACTTTCTGCACCCTTACCAGTACCTACCATTATTGCTGTAGGAGTAGCAAGTCCAAGGGCACAAGGACAAGCAATAACAAGAACAGCTATAAGTATACGAATAGCAAAACCTATCTCTGCACCTGCAATTATCCAAGCAAGACCAGATATTAAAGCTATTATAATAACAGCATGAGTAAAGTATCCAGAAACCAAATCGGCTAAACGTGCTATAGGTGCCTTTGTTGCCTGTGCTTGTTCTACCATATTTATAATCTGACTTAGAACCGTATTTTTACCTACTTTCGTTGTTTTGTAATGTATGAATCCATTTTTATTTATACTCGCACCTATTATATTATCACCTATTTTTTTTGTAACAGGCATAGACTCACCTGTTATCATAGATTCATCTACAGATGTTTCTCCAAAAACGATAATACCATCTACAGGCATACGCTCACCCGGTTTTACTACTACAATATCACCCTCTTTTACATCTTCTATTGGTATTTCAATTTGTTCATTATTTTTTAATATTGTTGCAGTTTTTGGAGCTAACCCCATAAGTTTTTTTATTGCTTCCGATGTTTTTCCTCTTGTCTTTGCTTCTAGATATTTACCAAGCACTATAAGTGTTATTATTATAGTTGTAACTTCGTAATAAGGCATATAATTTCCACCAAAGAAATTATTTTGTATTGTTAAGTAAAAACTATATAAAAATGCAACTGTTGTACCTTTTGCAATAAGTGAATCCATATTTGGATGCCCTAAAAAAAGCGACCTAAATCCATCTCTAAAAATTTTCCAATTTATTATCATAACAGGTATTGTAAGTATCATTTGTACATTCATATTAAAAGCTGGAAATGCCATAGGGTCTATTTGCCTTGGTATTGCTATATTAAATTCATGTAAAAACATAGGTATCATAGAAAAAATGGTTAAAGGTAAAGCAAACCACATAGATAGATAAAATCTTTTCCATAAAGCTTTTAGCTCTTCGGCTTTTCTTTCTTCTGTTCTTGCTGCCTCATCTGGTACTGGTAAATGTAGTTCATATCCTCCACGCTTTACTGCTGTATTTAGTGTTTCAAAACTAACTTTATCCTCGTCGTAAGAAACCGTAACTTTCTCTGCACCATAATTTACAGATGGATTTTCTACACCATCTATTTTTTTCAATATTCTTTCTACATTTTTGGCACAAGCAGCACAGGTCATGCCACTTACTGTTATTATTAGGTTTTCCATATTTAGATTCCTTTCTATAATCTATAAATAAATTTTAATTTATCATACGTCAAAAAGTGAAAACATCCTTCAAAAATAAATAAATGTTTTCACTTTTTGTTAACATACTGTTAGAGCAAAAAGTGAATTTCTTTTTGCTAAGTTAGAATATATTAAAATATTATACTAATTAAAGTATTATACATTATTTTTACAATTTATTATACATTACTTCAAATTGTCAAGCTCTTCTTCCCAAGTAGAAGCATAGGCATCACTAGGCATAGCAAACGAACCTCTAGGAGACAAACTAAATTCTAAAACTTTAGGTCCATCTACAGAACAAGACCTTTTGTATTGTGCGTTAAAAAATCTTTTATAAAAATTTTTTAGTTTTTGTTTTAATTCTTTTTTACTTATTTCTGGAAAATTAATTCTTGCTAAAATAATTATTTTTTCACTACTTTTATTTTTCAAAAAATGGTATAAAAAAAAGTCATTTAATAAATAAGAGCCAACTACTTCCTCTGTTTTTTGTTCTATTTCATCGTTTTTATTTGGCAAAAGCTCTGGGCTAATTGGAGTATTTAATATATTTTGCAAAACTTCTGATATGTTTTCTTCTTTTTTTGATACGTATTTTAGTAATTCTACTATTAATGTTTTAGGAATACCAGAATTTACATTATACATACTCATATGGTCTCCATTATATGTTGCAAAACCAAGTGCTATTTCACTCATTCCTCCAGTACCTATCACAAGACCATCTTCCATATTTGCTATGTCCATAAGTATTTGTGTTCGTTCTCTTGCTTGTGCATTTTCATATGCCAAATCTGGTTTTCCATTATGGTTTATATCTTTAAAGTGAGTTTTTATACTTTCTACAATACTTATTTCTTTTAAAGATACTTTTAAATTATCAGCAAGTTCTTTTGCATTTTTATTTGTTTTTGTTGTTGTACCCATTCCCGGCATAGTTATAGCTAAAATATTTTTTGTATCTTTTTTTAGATATTTAAAAGCGTTTACTGTAGCAATTAAAGCAAGTGTTGAATCTACTCCACCTGATATTCCAACAATAGCTTTTTTTACATTTGTGTGTAAAAGTCTTCTTGCTAATGCGATTGATTGAATATTTAATATTTTTTCAAGATTAGTATCATTATTTGGAATAAAAGGAGTTTTATTTGTTTTTATAAAAATATCTTCGATTTTTTTTGTAGGTATATCTACTTTTACAATATTTTCAAATGAGATATTTGTTTTCTTATTAAACTCTATATCTATATGTCTATGAATTAAGGTAGATTCAAAAAAAGCTGTTTCATTTGCTATTAAATTTCCATCTTCATATATATACGACTCTCCAAAAAAAACAAAATCTGTGGAAGATTCAAATGAACCAGAGTTTACTTTTATTAGTGCTTTATTTTTTGTTATTTCATTATTAATTAGGTTATTTTTTTCACTTGAATATGACCAAGGGTTAATATTTATATTAAAATTTAAGTTATTATCTTTTACAACCCCTATATATGTGTTATCTATTTCAAATGCAGTATTATAGATATTTATATTTGGAATTTCAAACCATCTTTTTTCCTTTAATTCTGGTATTTTATTAATAATAGATAATATTTTTCCGTTTTTTAAAGCTAAAATACTATTGTAGAGTTTACCATATTGTACCCATGGAGTTCCTATAAAAATTAATATATCTATACTTTTTGTTTCTTTTAATATATTATTTATAGAATTTTCACAGGAAGTTATTAAAGTATTATTTAAAAATAAATCTGCACAAGTTACACCACAAATACTAAGTTCTGGGAAAATAATAATATCTATATTTTTTTTGTTCGCATCATTTATTATTTTTAATATTTCTATTTCGTTATTTTTGGGATTAGCTAAGGTAAGTTTCGGAACGGCAGCTGCTATGTGTAAAAAAAGTTTTTTCATTTGTATTCCTTCCAAAATTAAATTTTAAATTTTAAATTTTTACTAAAATTATTAAGTTTATGATAACATATTTCTCACAAAAATATAAATATATCTGAGTAAAGGGTCATGTATCACTTTAAGTGAGTTTAGAAATGTATATTATAACAGTGAAAAAGTAAGTAAAAATGGTAAAAATTCAAAAGTAATATAAACATTATTGTGCAGAAATTGTAACAAAAGATTTCAAAGCGAGTATAGTAATAACGGTGCTAAACCAGAAACAAAGAGGTTAATGATAGAGATGTCCTTAAACGGCAATGGTGTTTGTGATATTTCAAGTGTTTTGAAAATAATTACAAACACAGTATTATATGTTTTTAAAAAATAAAAAAAATTAACTACAAACGTAAAAATAGAATACTTTTAGATAATTTGTAAATTTAGAATTGAGAAATCCAATAAAATGTGATACAATTATTCTTAGTAGTATAGTTCGTGAGTTTCTTATTTACAAATATAAAGGAGTGTTAGTAATGAACATAGATGCTATTTTGAAACAAATAGATGAAATTAAAGAAGAAATAGAAACTTTTACTCCGCAAACAGAAGGAGAGATTGAGAGAAGTTTAGAACATTTCATGGTTTAACGGACATACACATTAAATTTGAAAGAATACATCCATTTGTAGATGGAAACGGAAGAACAGGTAGATTACTTATGAACTTAGAACTTATAAAAGCTGGTTACCAGCCCGTAGATATTAAATTTAAATATATAGCCAGATATATACAAACATTGCATGAAGCACAGATGACTGAAAACGAGGTTCTTTTCTTGAAATGGTTACTAACTATCAATTTAGAAGAAATTAAAAGTTACCTAAAACTTTAAAAAGACCTATAGAATTTAAAAAACAACAAAAATTAAAACCTATTACAGTTTTCAAAAGATAAGATGATTATAAATGGATAGTAAAAATACAAAATCCACAAATATCATATATAACTATTAGATGTCAGGTATAAATACCTAAAAACTATCAATACCAATACACAATCTGATGGAGAAGATTCATGGGATGTTAAAACTATTAAAAGCAGCGATATTAATGGATTTCAATATGCAAAAAATAGGTGAAATTATTAAAACAGATACTAAATTCATTCAAACTTTAAATTGAATTACAGAAGAGTTTCAAACATTACCTAGAATTATGAACGGAATAGCACCTGCTCCATCTCAGTTCCCGTTAGCTAATGATGTTCTTGATTATTACCAAATGGAGAAGATGGGTGTTTGGGAATACTTCAAACGTAGCAATGGGATAAAGTTAGGTAGAGATATTTGGTTTATGTCAGAGCCTGTAGGCGAAACTTGGATTCCTTTTTTTTAAACAAACCTTACCCCTCCCTTGGTTCTAGATTAGAAGCTAAAGTCTTAATGAATGGTCATTTATATTCATTAAGAAGACCTTTAGATTTACTTCCTCCTATACTTAAAGATTATTTAATAAAAGATGGAGAAACACGATTTAGTACAGTTTCAGGAAAAATTTATGATTTATCTCCTTATCCTTCAGCGAAAGGTTTGATTGGAAGATTAATATTAAAGTTTCCTAAGAAGTAGGAAAGATTATGTTTGATGAATTTTATTGCAAGGATAACAGATGACTTAGTAAAGATTTGTGAAATAGCTAGAAGCTTAAAACGAGAAGAAGGTATTGAAGTTCATTAGTAAATGAATAAAAGCAATAGAAAGAGCTTGAAGAGAATTATGTAAAGTACGCTCGTAATTTTTCCATAATAATCTGGAGTGTTCTAACCAAGAAAAAGTACGCTCAATAATCCAATATTTATGTATATATTTTATTTTTTATATTCTGTGGTATAATTGAAGCAAATAGTTTCAACGGAGACAGGAAGGAGTATATATATTAAAATGAAAGCTATAATACTCGCAGCAGGATATGCAACAAGACTATATCCCCTTACAAAAAATAAACCAAAATCCCTTTTAGAAATTTCAAATATTCCAATTATTACTTACATAGTAGAAAAAGTAAACGAACTTGAAGTTATAAATGAATTGTATATTATAACAAACGAACTTTTTTTTAAAGATTTTATAAATTGGAAAAAAAATATAAAATCAAGATTAAAAATCGAAATAATAAACGATGGAACAAATTCTCTAGAAAATAAACTAGGTGCAATTGGTGATTTGAATTTTTGTATAAACAAAAAAAATATTAATGAAGACATTTTAGTTATAGCTGGAGATAATTTTTTTGATTTTAGTCTTATAAATTTTTATAATTTTTATAATACAAATAAAAAAGATTCTGTATTAATAGGAGAACTCGAAAACAAAGAACTTCTAAATCAATTTGGTGTAGCTGTAGTTGAAAATAATAAAATAATAGATTTAGTAGAAAAACCGAAATTCCCAAAATCTAATATAGTTGTATATGCTATTTATTTTTATACACAGGAAACAGTAAAATTAATATCCGAATATTTAAAAAATGGAAATAATCCAGATGCACCGGGCAATTTTGTTTCGTGGCTATACAAAATAAAAGATGTACTTGCATATAAAATAGAGGGTGAATGCTTTGATATTGGAACATTTGAAAGTTACAATGATGCCCTGACTACACATAAATTTACTAATAGTATAAAAGAAAGTTAGAGCAATTTTCAACTCTCTTTTGTATAATTTACTCTGTTATATTTTTATTTATTGTTGTATAATATACTTTAAAATTTGAAAAAATTATTAAGAGGTCTGATTTTGATAATTAAAATACTAACAGGTGGTATAATAGGTATAGATGGATACGCAATAGCAGTAGAGCTAGACATAAGTTCTGGTATGCCTAGCTTTGATATAGTTGGTTTGCCAGATTCTTCTATAAAGGAATCTAAAGAAAGGGTAAGAGCTGCGATTAAAAATAATTTTAATGATTTTCCTGTTAAAAAAATAACAGTTAATCTTGCCCCAGCAAGTACAAAAAAAGAGGGGTCTTATTTCGATTTACCTATTGCTGTTGCATTACTCGTATCTATGGGAAAAATAAAAAAAGAAAATATAGAAAATACATTCTTTGCAGGCGAGCTAAGTTTGGACGGATATATAAGACCTTTGAATGGGTTACTTTCTATTGTTCATCATCTATCAAAAAATGGTATAAAAAAATTTGTTGTTCCGTATGAGAATAAAGAAGAAGCAATGTTAATACAAAATATAGAAGTTATAGGAATAAAACATATATCAGATTTAACTCATAAAGACTTCAATGTTAATAATATACCTCACTATGAAAATAAAAAAATATATAACGAAACAGATAAAATAAATTTAAATTTCTCAGATGTAAAAGGGCAAGAAAGCGTTATAAGAGCACTTACAATATCTGCTGCAGGAGGTCATAACATTTTAATGATAGGACCGCCGGGCAGTGGTAAAACTATGATGGCAAAAAGATTACCGAGTATATTACCAGATTTAACAATCGAAGAAAGTATAACAACAACTAAAATATACAGTGTATCTGGTCAAATAGAAAATAGAAATAATCTAGTAAAAATAAGACCTTTTAGAGCTCCACATCACACGGTATCCTATGCTGCACTTGTTGGAGGTGGCAGAATCATAAAACCGGGTGAAATTAGTTTATCTCATAATGGTATATTATTTTTAGATGAGTTGCCAGAGTTTAATCGAAATGTTTTGGAAGTTCTAAGGCAACCTTTAGAGGATAAATTTATAAATATATCTCGTGCTACCGCAAATATAACATATCCTGCTAATTTTATACTCGTTGCATCTATGAATCCATGTCCTTGTGGACATTATGGGGCAGATAAATGTACTTGTTCTACAAATGAAATATCAAAATATTTGCATAAAATATCTGGTCCATTACTAGATAGAATAGACATACATATAGAAGCATCTGCAATAGAATATAATGATTTAAAAACAAAAGAAAAAGGAAAAATAACAAGTGAAAATATAAAAAAAACTGTTGTAAATTCAAGAAATATACAATACAATAGGTATAAAACAAAAAAACTTAATGCAGAGCTTAGTGCAAAAGAAATAGAAATATACTGTGAGCTCTCAGATGAATCTAATACTATATTAAAGCAAGCTTTCGAAACATTCGGGCTAAGTGCAAGGGCATACCATAAAATATTAAAAATGGCTAGAACAATATCTGATTTGGATGAGAGTGAAAATATAGAAACTATACACCTTGTGGAAGCTATCCAATATAGAAGTTTAGACAGAAAATATTTTAATAATTAAAAAATATAACAATAAAAAACAAACTTATAGCCGATAATATATTAAATAAATTTTTTTGAAATGAGAGGTATACGTGGATAAAAAAAAGGAAATTTTATTAGAAGTAGGAACAAATGAGCTAGAAATTATGGAATTTCTTGTGGATGGTAGAAGTTTTGGTATAAATGTTGCTAAAATTTTGGAAATAATGAAATACGAAGAAGTTACTCCAATGCCACAATCTAGTCCTTATATAGAGGGAATTTTTAAACCAAGAAATCAAATTATTACCGTTTTTGATTTAGCTAATTATTTATCACTTAAAAAATCTGAAAATCCAGAAAGAGATATTTTAATAATTACGAATTTCAATAAAAATCATACAGCTTTCCATGTTCATTCTGTAGAGATTATTCATCGAATATCTTGGAAAGACATAGAAAAACCAGATGAAACAATAACAAGTGGTATGGAAGGAATAACAACAGGTATAGCTAGAGTTGGAAATAGGCTTATTACAATTTTAGATTTTGAAAAAATAATTGCCGAAGTAAATCCATCTCATACATTTTCTACAAACGATATAAATGCACCTACAGATAAGAGAAGAAGAGATAAACCTATTTTTGTTGTTGAAGACAGTGCTTTTCTAAAAAAAGTAATATTAGAATGTTTACATAAGGCTGGATATGTAAATACACTTAGTTTTACAACTGGTGAAGAAGCTTGGGAAGCACTTGAAAGCCTTAAACCTCAAGATTTCGAAAAATTAGAAGAAAATGTTTCTTGCGTAATAACAGATATAGAAATGCCAAGAATGGATGGACATACTCTTACAAAACTAATAAAAAGCGACCAAAATTTAAAAAGATTACCTGTAATTATCTTTTCATCTTTAATAACAGATGAAATGAAATTAAAAGGAGAAACAGTTGGTGCAGATGCACAAGTAAGTAAACCAGAGATAAGTTTATTAGTTGGATATGTAGATGAATTGAGTCTTTAAAAACCTTTTTCAACAAATATATTTGAAAAATCGTAAATTAAAATAAAACAATTTTATTTCAATTATATGAATAAAATTTATAAATATGCAAAAAATATATTATAATAGTATTTTTTGGAGGATTTATAAATGAAAAAGAGAACCGTACTTTTATTAATAGGATTTGCTATATTTTTAAATATAGCATCTAATCCTATTTTTGCAAATGAAAATTTTTCACAGGTAAAAGAAAAAATAATAGACACAAGATCACCAAACATTGTAATAGAGGATAATAAGGAAAATCATTTTCCGTTTTCATTAAAGCCCTTACCTTACGATACTTCAGCATTAGAACCTTATATAGATAAAAAAACAATGGAGATTCATCATTCGAAACACGTAAAAGCATATGTAGATAATCTAAATAAAGCTTTGGAAACATATCCAAAATATCACGATTGGTCTCTTGAAAAACTACTTTACAACTTGGATGATTTACCAAAAGATATTAGGCAAACTGTAAAAAATAATGCTGGTGGAGTTTTTAATCATAATTTCTTTTTTGATATATTGAAGAAAGATGTAGAAATTTATGATAGTAATTTAATTACAAAAATAAATGAAAAATTCGGTTCAATTGAAAACTTTAAAACAGAGTTTAAAAACGCTGCTCTTTCTGTATTTGGTTCCGGATGGGTTTGGCTTGTATCAGATAAAGATGGAAATATTAGTATAGAAAAATCAGCAAATCAGGACAACTTAATATCCGAAAATTTGTTTCCTATAATAGCAATAGATGTTTGGGAACATGCATATTATTTACTATACCAAAACAGACGAAACGAATATATAGACAATTTTTTTAATGTTATTAATTGGGATAAGGCTGTTGAGAATTACGAAAAACATACAACTACAAATTATAATAAATAATATTATCCAAAATAAAGCAAGAGCCGATATATAAAAAAAGAGGCTCTTGTTTTTATTTTTAACTATAAATCAAAAATATTTTGTATAACTATATTATAAAATTATATAACATACTTTCACAAAATAATAAGTGGATAATTATTACCACAAGAGTTGAAAATTATAATTAGGAGAAATTATGGCACAAAATCAATTTTCGAGAACCCAAATGCTATTAGGTAGCGAGGGTATGGAAAAATTAAAGTTTTTAAAAATTGCTATTTTTGGTATAGGAGGTGTGGGTAGTTTTGTAGCCGAAGGGCTGGCTAGGTCTGGAGTTTTTAATATTTCTCTTTTCGATGACGATAATATTTGTCTAACAAATATAAATAGACAAATAATGGCTACAACAAAAACTATTGGTAAAGATAAAGTTGAAATGATGAAACAACGAATATTAGATATTAATCCAAGAGCAAATGTAGAAGCAAATGTATGCTTTTTTGGAAAAGATACAGAAAACATAAAATTTGATAAATATGATTATATAATAGATGCAGTGGATACTGTTAGCTCTAAAATATTACTTGTAGAAAAGGCAAAAGAGAATAATATAAATATTATAAGTTGTATGGGAACTGGAAATAAATTAGACCCAACAAAATTTGAAGTAGCAGATATTTACAAAACTAGTGTTTGTCCTCTTGCAAGGGTAATGAGAAAAGAGCTTAAAAATAGAAAGATAAAGAATCTAAAAGTAGTTTTTTCTAAAGAAAAACCGCTAATTCCAGACGACCACAATGGAAAACTTAATTGTAAATTTAATTGCATTTGCCCACCGGGTGCAGCAGCACATTGCGTCATACGTAGGCAAGTACCCGGTAGTGTTTCTTTTGTTCCATCTGTAGCAGCGATGATAATAGTAGGAGAAGTTGTAAAAGATATTGTTTACAACAATACTTTAAAAGAAAGTCCACAAAATATAATTTAAATGTATTGCAAAATTATAGGTATGCTAGATGAAAATATTGAGGAGCAATTATAGATATGGTAGATGATAGATTTCGTATTGCATCTACAGATCCAGAAATATTAGAAAAAATAACAATAAATATAGAGTCAGATAACGAAAAAATATATTGGTATCTAAAGTTTAATCATCCACTAGACAAAACCACCGTAACAAATGAAACTATAAATATTACAGATACAGATGGGTATATAATGAAAACATATACAAGTTATGATATATACAGAGGCTGTATAGTTGTATGTCCAATCGATAGCTATTTGGAAAATAAAAATTATATTTTGAAAATTTCTACAAACTTTAAAAGTGTCTCAGGTATTAGTTTGAAAAAACAAGTATACATCATGTTCATAATATTAAACAAAAAAATATCTAAATATGAAATACTAAAAAGAACAGCAAAAATACCAAAACCCAAAATTAGACCAATAGACTATGAAAATATCGTAAATCCTAAAGAAGAACTAGATACTTCGAAAAATAAAGAAATCTACAAAAAAAATTCAAAATACAAGAATTTAAAAATTAACATCATACTTTATATTATTGGATTTTTAATAACTATAGCTACCTTTTATTTAATTTTGTTTTTAATCTTCTAATTGTTAAAATTACATATAACTTTATGTAAAAACACGGCGTGTTATTATTTAAAAATAGTAACACGCTTAAAACAATTTATAAAATATTAAAAAACAAAATTTGTAAAAATTTTGTCAAATATCATAATTAAACTTAATCCTATAAGATAATATGAAAAATATTTCATTTTTGCATTTATTATAAGTTTTAACATTATTTTTATAGCAAAATATCCTGTTATCATTGCACTAAAAAAACCAAAAATATCTGGAAAAGTAACCCCGAAACTTTGGTTACTATCTTGTAGAATATTAATAATTTCTAATACAGTAGCACCAACTATAGCAGGTATACTAAGTAAAAAGGAAAAATTTGCAGCATCTTTTTTACTAATACCTCTAAGCACTCCACCAAATATTGTGCTACCACTTCTTGAAATACCGGGTACTATAGCAACAGACTGCATCAATCCAACAGATAAAGCATCTAAATATGTTATTTTATCTATAGTCTTTTTTTTATCTTTAAAAGAATCTACCAAAAGTAATATTATAGCTGTAACTAAAAAACCTATAACCAAAAAATTTCCAGAAAACAACATATCAACTATATTATCGAAAAGTAATGTAAAAAATACAATTGGTAAAGTGCCGACAACAAGTAGTAATGTTAATTTTTGGAAAGGATTAAAAATAATAGATTTTATCCTGTAAAAATATATTATAAGAACAGGTATTAATGTTCCTATATGTACAAGAATTGTAAAACTAAATAAATTTTCTTCTATACCAAAAACTCTTTGTAATAAAATTAAATGTCCAGAGCTAGAAATGGGTATAAACTCAGCTATTCCTTGTAATATACCAAGTATAATTGCTTCAAATATTGACATATAAAATATAATACTCCTTTATAAATAATGTAGACTAACAAAATTTATTTTGTTAGTCTACATTATTATACTACAAATTACTCTTTTGCAGAACATAGAGTTATATTACAATAACTATATATTTAGAAAAAATTTTTGATACTCATAAATATTTTAGTATTATCTAAATAAATTATTTATCTATATCTAAAATATTCTTTATACCAAATCTAATTTTGCGAAAAATTACTACAAAAATAATTTTGCAGAATACTTGACAAAATATTATAAATAATATATTATTTATCTCGTAGCAATAAGTCCGTAGCAATAAGTCCGTAGCAATAAGTCCGTAGCAATAAGTCCGTAGCAATAAGTCCGTAGCAATAAGTCCGTAGCAATAAGT
>WRGD01000117.1 GCA_009787355.1 Defluviitaleaceae bacterium
ACTTATCCTACTTTCTATGCCTGATTATGTTCGTATTCCTTAGGGCAGAACTTTGCTATCGGCTTCCTTCAAACTCCACTTCACAGTGGACGCTCTTTCCTTTCGCTAGTGGTTGGCTACGACTAGCCACCACTGTGGACTTCCACCACCTAGATTTGTACCATGCACAGCACACACTAAAAAGCACCAAATCTTTAAAAGATTTGGTGCTTTTATAAATATAGTATATATAGTATCAGAACATTACTCTTTACGATGAAAACGCAAGTTGTCATCTAGCTTTTAGGTAAATTAATACCTATATCCATTATCAGGAATGGAAAACCTATCGTATCAGAAAAAGAAAAGATGGGTACGCTTTGAATCAAAACCTTAATCACAATAATTTTATGATTAACTCCAACAAGATAAATATATCATACTTTGTTTTCGATGTCAAGCATTTTTTTAAATTGTGTATTAAAATTACATTTAACTTTGTTATTAATTATGGTAGAATATATGCAATTTACAAATGAAATGAGTGGAAAAATGGAAAAAATATATAATCATATAGCTATAGAAAAGAAATGGAAACAAAATTTTGAAAATATAAAAATAAATAAAGATGGAAAACCTAAATATTATTGTTTAGATATGTTCCCCTATCCATCTGCAAGTGGGTTGCACGTTGGTCATTGGCGTGGCTACGTTTTTAGTGATGTTATAAGCCGTTACAAAATGCTTTTGGGATACAATGTACTTCATCCTATGGGATTTGATGCTTTTGGATTACCTACAGAAAATTTTGCTATTAAACAAAAAATACATCCTGAAGATGTTACAAAAAATGCTATAAAAAACTATAAAAGACAATTAAAAGACATTGGTGCTATATATAATTGGGAAAATGAATTATCTACAACAAATCCAGATTATTATAAATGGACACAATGGATATTTTTAAAAATGTTCGAAGCAGGACTTGCATATGAAAAAGAAATGCCTTTAAATTGGTGTCCTAGTTGCAAAATTGTAAAATCTAACGAAGAAGTAAAAGACGGTATATGTGATAGATGTAATAGCATAACTACTAAAAAAATGTTAAGACAATGGATGTTAAAAATAACAAATTATTCAGAAAGGCTTTTAACAGGACTTGAAGATTTGAATTGGCCTTATAAAGTAAAAAAAATGCAATCCGATTGGATAGGAAAAAGCTATGGTGCTTCTATACAGTTTGAAATATTAGACAAAAATAAAAAAATAGAAGTCTATACAACAAGACCAGACACTATATTTGGAGCTACTTTTATATTACTATCTCCAGAACATCCTTTAATTTCAGATATTTCTGATTGGGATAATTCTAAAGTATCAAAACATATTGTATCTTTGGAAAGATTACAGGAAGTAAAAGAATATATAGAAAAATCTATGAGAAAATCTACAATAGATAGAATGTCTAGCAAAGATAAAACAGGTGTTTTTACAGGTTTATATTGTTTAAATCCTCTTACAAATAAAAAAATTCCTGTTTGGATTTCTGACTATGTATTATCCGATTACGGTACGGGGGCAATAATGGCAGTACCAGCTCACGATGAGCGGGACAATGAGTTTGCAAAAAATATGGGTTTGGAAATAATAAAAGTAATAGAAAGTGAGGATGAATTATATACAGGATACGGTAATCTTATAAATTCTAATGAATTTAATGGACAAACATCTAAAGAAGCAACAGAAAATATATTAAATTTACTAGAACAAAAGAAAATAGGAAGAAAACAAACAAATTACAAGCTTAGAGATTGGGTTTTTTCAAGACAACGCTATTGGGGAGAACCTATACCTTTAATACATTGTGAAAATTGTGGTATAGTTCCTGTTAGGATAGAAGATTTACCTGTTACCCTACCAAAAATAGATAGTTATTTACCAACAGATACAGGAGAATCGCCACTTGCAAGTATAGAAAGTTTTGTTAACTGTAAATGTCCAAAATGTGAAAAATCTGCAAAACGTGAAACAAATACAATGCCTCAATGGGCTGGTTCTTCTTGGTATTTTTTAAGATATCCAGATAGTAAAAACGAAAAAGAACTTTTAAGTAAAGAAGCACTTGAAAATTTACCAGTAGATATGTATGTAGGCGGTATAGAACATGCTGTTTTACATTTATTATATGCTAGATTTTATACAAAATTTTTGTACGATATAGGTGTTATAAACTTTGAAGAACCTTTTACAGAACTCTTTAATCAAGGTATGGTTTTAAAGAGACCAAGTGAAAATGAAAAACCACAAAAAATGTCAAAGTCTCAAGGAAATATTGTAAATCCAGACGAAGTAATAGAAAAATACGGTCGAGATACTCTTAGAATGTATATATTATTTATGGGGCCTGCTGAAATAGATGTTGAATGGGATGATTCTAGTATAGAAGGTGTTTTTAGGTATATAAATAAATTGTACAAATTAGTTATAGAAAATAAAGATAAAAATATACATCATAACGATTTAGAATTTTTACAACACAAATTTATAGAAGAAATTACAAATCGAATAGAGAATTTTTCTTTTAATACTGTTATTAGTGGCTTTATGGAATACACAAACAAAATTTCTGCAAAAGCAAAAGAATTGGGTGGTTTAAACAAAGATTTGTTAAATACGATGGTTCTTTTAATATCTCCATTTGCTCCATTTGTAGCAAGTGAACTTTGGCAAGAGTTAGGCAACACAAATAATATTTTTGAAGAAAATTGGCCAAAATTTGATATAGAAAAAACACGAGAAAATACTGTAGAAATAGCATTACAGATAAATGGAAAAGTAAAGAAAAAAATTAATATAAGTACTTCTGATAGTAAAGATATTATAATTAAACTTGCAAAAAAGGAACTGGGAATTGAAAATGAAAATACAAAAAAGGAAGTATATGTACCGAATAGAATTGTTAATATAGTCTTATGATAAAATGGAAAATATTTTGAAAATGGGTAATTTTCAAGAACTTACTCATGATGAATTGATGGAAATAGATGGCGGGAATATTTGGAATAATGTTTGGTAAACTGTTCGTGTTCCTTTATTAGTTGGTTCCGCATCAATTGTTGGTGGTATTTCTGGTGCTGGTATTGGTGCTTTAACTGGTACAGCTGTTAAACCAGGATTTGGAACTATAGTTGTAAAAACAACTACTTTATTGTATATAAAATAATTTTTTGACTGTTCAGTTGCTGAAAAATTATTATTTAGATAATTGAATAGTCATATAATTTTGTTTATATAAAAAAATTATGAGAAAATATTTATGAGAAAATTAATTTATGAAAAATAATATAGCTAAATCTAATGAATTAATGAATAAAATTTATGGTAATAAAATTTATTTTATATTTAACTTATTACTATTTTCTATTTCAATTTTATCTTATATTATCAATATATTTTTCTTCTCGAGTGAAGAAATGATATTGAATATTGTTTCGATATTTTCTAATATTATAGCAGTAATATTGCTTTCTATTTCTTTTATATTACGTTATAAAAGGAATAACAAATATAAATTATTATATATTTTATCTTGGATATTTATTGTTATATCGATATTAATAATATCAATAATATTGTTTAATTTGTAATAGTAAGTTTGTACCAGACGATGGAGTAGTTTTACTAGAATAAGACAAAGAAGTAACTTTTTCGGATATTAATTGAAATAAATTCAAAGATTTTAAAAATGAATGGTTTGGTTCGGCGTATTTGAAAACGATGAGTGGTGAGATTATAAATTTTTATTAATAATTTCTCCCCTCCACTAGATTGTGGAGGGGATTTTTTTAAATACTTGCAAAAACATATTTTACAACAAAATACTTGTAATTACCTACATAATTTTTTGTAAAATTATTCATCTGTTTTAAAGCTATTTGTACAAGTTTTTTTTCTTCATTTGTTATTTTATGGTTGCTATATTTAGCTTTTAGAAAAATATTTGTAATATCAAACATCGTAAATTTATTTCCATCTATTTCAAAAATAATATCACTTATTCTTTTTGAAAATTCTAATGCTGTTTCTTCTTCTCTTTTTTCATAATTAAAGAAAGAAAGACATTTCATTATTTCGATAAAATATATTATTACAGCATCATTATTTGATTTTTTTACTATACTAGTCTTCTTATTATTTATATAAAAAAACCTTGATGTTATTATAGCACTTAAAAGTCCAAAAACAGTTAATATAGATAAAGTTATAATATTTTGCACTGCTATTCTTGTTTCATTATTTACTTGTGGCTGTTCAAAATTTATTTCATCATTGTTTTGTTCTGCAAGGTTGTTAAACGTAGTAGATGTTTGCATCAAAAAATATGCTTCATCTTCCCACCACATAAGGCTTGTGTCCCAGTCTAAATCCCATTCTATATTAAGAGGGTTAATAATATCAGATGAAAATATTGCTCCAAATGTTTCAGATGGAGGTGTTGGATCAAATCTATACCATCCAAAACCTTCAAAATAAACTTCTGCCCATGCGTGTCCCTGTCTATTTCTTATATATATATATTCTTCAGTATTGTTATTTATTGCTATAAATCCTTCTACATATCTTGTAGGCATTCCTAATGCTCTTGCCATTGTAGCAAATGCTGATGCATAATAAGTACAGTATCCACGCATAACATCGAACAAAAAGTAATCTACAAAATCACGATTTGCAGGTACTGACCCAGGAGTTAGAGTATATTCAAATTGTCTTAGAAATGATTCTAACATTCTTGCTCGTTCATAATCATTGTCTGCATATCTTGTTACATAATTTGCTAAATCTATTACTCTTTGTGGAAAATGTTCTGGTAGTTCTGTATAAATTTCTCTTATAAAGTTTGCTCTAGGTATTAGGTGATTTTCTAATAAATAAGAATAAGAAATCATTTCTTCACTAAATGGAAAGTTAGATGGAAAAAGTATTGTGTAATTTTCCAATGAAGCTAAAACATCACTTAGTATTCCATCGTAGCTCATATTTTTCAAAATACTTGTATTTACAATATCATTAAAAAAAGCATATGTCGTTGAATATCTAGTATTTCTTGGTATTAAATTTTGCGATGTTATCGTTCCATTTTCATTTATCAAAAAATTGTTTCCATACATATCGTGATTATAGCTTGTAATAAGTCCATTATAAAAAACAGTAAAACTACTTTGTTCTAATGTATCTATAGTTAATATGTTTTCTTGTATTGGAGGGTTTAAAAACATTTCACGTAGTGCAGTAAAATGATATATATTATCTAAATCCAAGTCTAAATCTAAATAATACAGAAGAGTATCCAAATCTTCTCTTTTTTCTATTATATTTTGTAAATTATTAGGATTAAAATTGAAAAAATCAAAGTATAAATTGTTCTGTAAGCCTATGTCTCTAAAATCTGTTGTAGAAAAAAAGTTTATCATACTTGTACGTTTTTCTAATAATTCTAGATTTAAATCTCCGAAATATAACTTGTAATTTTCTGTGAAATTGTTTACCCAAGAATAACCTGTATAAGTATCCATTATAGCACCTGTTAAATATATAATCGGTGAGTCAGATTCTATACGCATTACTACATTGTAATTTGTTGTTACATTGCCACCAAGCCTTCTAGAGTTTCCACCTCCAAAACCTGTTTGTGCAAGACTAAAATACTTTGGTCTAAACGTATCATGTAATAATATATTTATAAAATTAAAAGGTCTTGATATTAAATTATCTGCCAAATTTTCCGAAAAACCATCTTGTGGAGTAGGTATAAAACTAGCAATACCAAAGGAAAATATAGATATTGGTATTGCATAAAAAATATATTTAGATTTGCTTTCGTTATTTTTGTCGCTTAAATATTTTATTAAATATGAAACTATACTAATAATAAAAACATAAAATGCTATATTTGAATTAAAAAAACCACTGGTGAGAACAACAGCAAAAAGTGTTATACTACCTATAAAAAGTATAAAAAAATTGAACCATAAATGGCTAAAAACAAAAACAAAAAAACTAATTAAAATATTTAGTAAAAGTATTAGAGTTGTTTCAAAAGCTAGTCTATGTGGTATTATACCGTTCAAATATAATAATATTTCTAGTATAAAATAAACTATTTCGTGTATAATAGGAGTATCACTAATTATTAAATTTATACTTAAAATAATTACAAAAACTACTACCATAGCAGATGAAACAATAATAGTATATTTATTTGTAAAAATAACACGTATAGCTACCATTATAACAAATAAATTTAACAACATTTGTAATGGGCTTTGAGTAAATTCTGTAGTGCTTGTAATAGCATAAGAAAGGCTAAAAGAGAGCATTACCCCAAGTGTTAATAAAAATAAGCTATCTTTCTTTATTTGTATTTTTTTTATTTTCATTTTACCCCCTCTTTCTATAAGCTTAATTTCAAGCAAATTTATATAAACTAAATTTGTTATTTAGATTATTTTCATATTTGTTTATATTTTCACATCTGTTATACATGAGTAGTACATTTTTATTAAACAAAGATAGTTCTTTTGCTGTGTTAAACGTTTTATCGGTAAGGTACCATGTTATTACAATTATATTGTCATTTTTTATATTCAATTTAGAAAAATTTAAAAAATAGTCATCAAACTTAATATTTTCTACAAAATCTATTTTGGATACAACATTATAGAGATAATTAAAATCACCAATATGACTTTCACTTCCTATATAATTAAAATTTATTTTAAACATTTTTTTGTAGGAATAGTTTAAAACACTTACACATACTTCTATTATTTTATCTTCTATTTTTATTCGATTTTCTATAGTAGAATTTTTATTTTCCGAATTGTTAAGTAAAATTGTAACAGAATCTTTAGAAGTTCCTTGAAAATTCTTAGATATAAGCTCGTTCTTTCTTGCACTTACTTTCCAATGAATTTTTTTGTATCCATCTGTTGGTAAATATTTACGCAAATCTGAAATTATAGTATAATCTTCTTCTATACTTTTATCGTCTGAAAATTCTTCGGTAGTATTAGATGTAAAAAGTTGTGGTATATCGATATTTGTAACAATAGGTTTTACATGGATATATAGTTTATTATTATATATTTGCTTAAATGCGAATATTCCCAAAAAATCGTATAATATTATTTCTTTTACCCCAATTTTATATATACCACGATATTTTGCAGTTAAATCAAAAATTATCTGATAAGTTTTAAAAGGCATAACAGTAAATACTTTATCTTTAGAATTTGATTTTATAGAAATATTGTCATTGTCAAATTTAACTTTTACATTTGTGCAAGGTAAAAAACTTTTATTTTCAACAGTGAAAAAATATTTTATAGTTTCCTCTTTGAAAATATTGTCTTTTTCAAATGTCTCTGTTACTATAAAATTTCTACGAAAAATGAGAGTAAGCAACAACGAAAAAAAAGGTAAAATAAATATTGTATATAATGCCATATATGTTATTTGATGTTCGTATATCATTACAAGTAAAAACACTCCTAAAAGTGTTGTTATATATGCAAGACGATTTCTCAACATGAAAATTTCACCTTTCTTTTATATTTTAAAATATAAATTTTTACAGTGGTACTTTCACAGATTTAAGTATATTTTCTAATATATCTTTTACTTTCAATTTTTTTAGCTTTGTTTCTTGTTTTAAAACAATTCTATGTTCTAGTATTGGTATTGTCATTTTTATTACATCATCTGGGATTACATAATCACGATTTTGATAAAGTGCCATAGCTTGTGCTGCTTTATAAAGGGATATACTAGCTCTTGGGCTTGCACCTAAATCTATATTGTCGTTGTATCTTGTTTTGTTTACTATTGATACTATATAATTATTTATGCTCTCATCTACATTTATCTTTTTTACTTCTTCTTGTGCAGAAATCAAATCTTTTGTTGTTGCTACTGGTTTTAAAGATTTTACTGGATTTTCTTCCTTAAACCTACTTAGCATTTTACTTTCTTGTTCCATTGTTGGATATCCTAAAGATATTCGCATAAAAAATCTATCTAACTGTGCTTCTGGTAAAGGATATGTTCCCAAGTATTCTATAGGATTTTGTGTTGCAAATACAATAAAAGGAGTAGGAGTTTGGTACGTTGTACCATCTACTGTAACCTGATTTTCTTCCATTACTTCAAGTAGACTTGACTGTGTTTTTGGAGAAGTTCTGTTTATTTCATCCGCCAAAATAATTTGGGACATAATAGCACCCGGATAATATTCAAATTCTCCTGTATTTTGTTTATAAATAGAAAAACCAGTAATATCTGATGGAAGTATATCTGGTGTAAATTGTATTCTTTTAAAAGAACAGTCGAAAGATTTTGCAACAGCACTTACAAGACTCGTTTTACCCACACCAGGCATATCCTCTATAAGAACATGACCACCACACAAAAAAGAACACAGAACAAGCTCTATAGCTTCTCTTTTTCCTATTATCACTTTTTCTACATTTTCTAAAACTTCTTTCATCATTTGTCTGTTATTTTTAATATCCATCACGATTTTCGTATAATTTCCTCTACTTTTAAATGTAAATTTCCCATATCTTCTTTTAATAAATTTTCAGTTACTATTGGTTTATGAACAGTAATTATTACATTTGCTTTATTTATTATAAATTTATCCTTTTCTAAAATCTTGTATGCTCCATTTATTGTAACAGGTACAATTGGTACTTTTGATTTCGTAGCTAATTTAAAGCTACCTGCTTTGAAACTACCTATCTCTATATTTCTTGTTCCTTCTGGAAATATAACTAAAGAATAGCCACTTTTTAATATTTCAATACCTTTGTTTATTGTTTCTATATTTTGACGTATATTGCCACGGTCTATAAAAATACAGTTTAAATCTTTTAAATAATCTTTAATAAAGGGTATATTAGAAACACCTATTTTTGCTATAAAACCTTTGTTTTTTTTGAAATACGCTAAAAAAAGTCCTATATCAAAATAACTTTGATGATTACTTACGAATAATACACCAATGTCTTTTGGGATATTTTCTTCACCTATTAATGTTATTTTAGAGCCTGTATTTCTTATTTGTCTTAATGCCCATTTAGTTGCTCTTTTATTTATAATTGTTTCATATTCTTCCTTTGATAAACGGTTTTTTCTTTGTCTTAATATTTTAAATTTAGCTATTAAAATCATTAAATCGACAAACATAAAAGAATACCAATAAGCTGTTTTTATAACTCCAAATATTTTCATTTAAATGCCTCTATTAAAGCGTTTTTTGAATTTTATCTATACCTATTTTTATTCTTCTTATACTTTCTTCTTTTCCGAAAATCTCTAAAAGTTCTATAGCCCCACAAAATGATGTGGGTTTCCCACTAAGCGCTGTACGTATAGGCCATAAAACTATAGAATTTTTAACATTCAAAATTTCTATTTTTAATTTTATAATATTGTTTAGATTATCAAAATTGAAATTTTCTAATTTTTCTAATTCTATCAAAATTTCTTGTAAGGATATTAAAGAATTTTGCAAATCTGTCTTCATTTTTTTGTGTATATAAATATTTGTGTCGTAGTCTTCCAGTTCATCTATAAAACTCACTAAATTTACTATGTCTTTAAAAAAAGTAATACGACTTCGTAAAAATGATGCTATTTTTTTATAATCTACTTCTTTTTTTATATTTTTTAAATATGGGTATGCAAATTTATAAAAATCGTCAAAATCAAGTTTCTTTATATATTCTGTATTAAACCAATCTAACTTTTTTTTGTCATAAATAGCTGGTGATTTTCCTATTCCTGTTAGAGTAAATTTTTTCTCGAGCTCTTTTAAAGAAAATAATTCTTCGCTTTCTTCTGGCGACCAACCAAGTAATGCTATATAATTTATTATTGCTTCTGGAAGATACCCTTCATTTAATAAATCTGAAAAATTGGCATCTCCATTTCTTTTACTTAGTTTTGTTTTATCACTACCAAGTATTAGAGGTAAATGTATATATACAGGAATATCCCAACCAAAAGCATTGTACAATAAATTGTACTTTGGTGTTGAACTTAAATATTCGCTACCACGAATAACATGGGTAATATTCATAAGATGGTCATCCACAACATTTGCAAAATTATATGTAGGAAAACCATTAGATTTTAAAAGAACTCCATTTTCTAGCTCCGAGTTATCTACAGTTATTACTCCATATACGACATCGTAAAAAGTAGTTTTGCCATCTGGTATTATTTGTCTTATTACATGAGGTTTTTCGGTAGTTGGATTTTTCAAATTTATACAATCACATCTATGTGGTTTTTTATTTTCTGTTTCTATATTTTCATTTTTTTCACAAAAACAATAATAAGCATTTTTATTTTCCACAAGAATTTTAGCATATTTTTGATATATCTCTGTTCGCATACTCTGTATGTATGGACCTGATGTGCCTTCTCGTTCTGGACCTTCATCATAATTTATTCCTACCATTTGTAGTGTCTTGTATATAAAATCTAGAGATTCTTTTACATATCTTTCTCTATCTGTATCTTCTATTCTTAAAATAAAAGTTCCGCCTTTATTTTTTGCTATTAAATAAGCATATAACGCAGTTCTTAAATTTCCAATATGCATAAATCCAGTTGGACTTGGAGCAAATCTAGTTCGTATCATTTGTTTACCAATCTTTCTTGTTTTTATAACTTAACACTTATGTAATATATTATAACATTTGTAACAAAAAAGTAAAATGTTTATTAATAAACTAATATTCCGAAATAAAATAAAATAAAAGCATAATCAGGAATATGAAAGCTAAAAATAAAAAAACACCAATAATCAAACCATTGTAAATTTGATTTGGTTTGATGTAAGAATCTAAATACTCTTTTTTTATAAATTTTTTTTTGTTATAAATATACCATATAGGGTAAATTGTTAAAAACATTATAATGAAATTTGTTTTTACCAAAGGGAAATTTGGATAAAGAAAAAAATATAATGTAATTGTTATTAACATCAAAATAATTCTTAATATAGCAAATTTTCTTATAAAATTATTTATTTTTTCTAAATCGTACTGTTGTATATTTTGGTTTATTTGTTCCGATTGCTCAATTTCTTTAAAAGGTTTAAAATAAGAATGTATTGCAAACCCTAAAAACATTAACATTATAAAAATATCAAAATAGAGCATAATTAAAACCTTTCTTTTTCTATTATTTTAGCAAATTTAATAACTCGTTGCAAACATTTCATATTTCAATTATAATTTTATAATTATTTAATATAAAATATGACCAAAAAATACAAAAGTATTTAAGTTTTGTAAACTTTAAAGGAGATAGAAGTTTGTTTGGTGAAATAAAAGGTCTTAATGAAGAATGCGGAATAGTTGGGATATGGGGTCATAAGGAAGCAGCAAGTTTAGCATATATTGCTCTTCATACACTTCAACATAGAGGACAAGAGGGTGCAGGAATAGTAGTAAAAAGCGGAAATAAATTAATACAACATCGTGGACTTGGACTTGTTTCCGAAGTTTTTTCAAAAGAAAAAATAGATAAACTAGAAGGAAATTCAGCAATAGGTCATGTAAGATACACAACAGCAGGTCATAATGAAATAGCAAATGTTCAACCTTTTTTATTTCATTTTGCACATGGTAGTTTGGCTATGTGCCATAACGGAAATTTGATAAATGCTACAACACTTAGAAAACAATTAGAAGAAGAGGGAAGTATTTTTCATTCTAGTTCTGATACTGAAGTTTTAGCTCATCTTATTACAAAAAGTAATAAAAAAACATTAATCGAAAAAATAAAAGAAGCTTTTAGTATGTTAAAAGGTGGCTTTGCTTTTATAGTTTTTACGCAAAATGAAATGATAGCAGCACTTGATCCGAATGGATTTAGACCTCTTTCTATAGGTAAGTTAAGAGATTCTTATATAATAGCATCGGAAACTTGTGTTTTTGATACAATAGGTGCAGATTTTATAAGAGATGTTTCTCCGGGAGAAATAGTAATAATAAACAATGATGGTATAAAAATAGAAAGATATACAAATGATACAGAACTTGCAATATGTAGCATGGAATTTATATATTTTGCAAGACCAGATTCTAATATATACGGTGTTAATATTCATACAGCAAGAAAAAATATGGGAAAAGCTCTTGCAAAAGAAGAAAAAATAAAAGCAGATGTAGTTTGTGGTGTACCCGATTCTGGTATTTCTGCTGCTATTGGTTATGCCGAAGAATCAAAAATACCTTATGAAATTGGTCTTATAAAAAATAGATACGTTGCGAGAACATTTATTCAACCATCCAACGAGTTAAGAGAACAAGGTGTAAAAATGAAATTATCGGCAGTACGTGGTGTAGTTGAGGGTAAAAGTGTTGTAGTTGTAGATGATTCCATTGTTCGTGGTATTACAAGTAAAAGAATTGTAAATCTTCTTAGAGAAGCTGGTGCTAAAGAAGTACATTTTAAAGTTTCTTCACCTCCTTTAATGTACCCTTGTTTTTATGGTATAGATATACAAACTACAAGAGAGTTAATCGCATACGACCACAGTATAGAAGAAATACGAGAATTGATTGGGGCTGATTCTTTGCAATTTATAAGCCAAGATGGTTTAATAAATTCTATAAATCTTCCTTTTAGTAATAAATATAAAGGTTTGTGCATGGCTTATTTTAATGGAGATTATCCAACTGCTTTGTACGATTATGAAAAAGAAATGAAAGATAAATTCAAAACTTGTTAAAATATGGAGTACGTTAGATGTCTGAAATTTATAAAAAATCTGGAGTTGATGTAGAGGCCGGCTATAAAGCCGTTTCTCTAATGAAAAAACATATAGAAAAAACAAAAATACAAGGAGTTTTAGGGAATGTAGGTGGATTTGGTGGAGCTTTTGAACTTTCTTCTATTAATATAGACAATCCTACTCTTGTTTCTGCAACTGATGGGGTAGGAACAAAATTAATACTTGCTTTTGAAATGGACAAGCATGATACTATAGGTATAGATGTTGTTGCAATGTGTGTAAATGATATTTCTGCAATGGGTGCTAAACCTTTGTTTTTTCTCGACTATATAGCAACTAGTAAAGTAGAGCCAACAAAAATAGAAGAAATAGTAAAAGGTATTTGTGAAGGTTGTATTTTAGCAGGATGTGCCTTGATAGGTGGAGAAACAGCAGAAATGCCAAATATGTATAAAGAAAACGAATACGACCTTGCAGGTTTTGGTGTTGGTATAGTAGATAAAAATAAAATATTAACAGGTGAAAATATAAAAGATGGAGATATTATAATAGGAATTGCTTCGTCTGGTATTCATAGCAATGGTTTTTCATTAGTGCGAAAAATAATTAAAGATAATAATCTTTCATTAATAGAAAAATATGATGGATTAGATAAAAGTTTAGGAGAAATACTTTTAACACCAACACGCATTTATTCAAAAGTGATAAATACTTTAATAGAAAAAGTAAATATACTTGGAATATCACATATTACAGGTGGTGGATTTATAGAAAATATACCTAGAGTTTTACCAAAAGGATTTTGTGCTGATATAAAAGAAAACTCATGGGATATTTTACCTATTTTTAGCTTTATGGCTAAACAAGCTAACATTGATAAAAGAGAAATGTATGGTGTTTTTAATATGGGTATTGGTATGGCTATCGTAGTAAGGGAAGGAGATGTAGATTTAACAATGGAAACTCTAAAAAACATGGGTGAAAATTCTTATATAATAGGTAACATTTCTAAAAGTGAAAATGACATTAATATAAAATTTATATAGGTGAATTATGAATATATGTATATTTGCTTCTGGAAATGGTTCTAATTTTGAGGCTATAGTAAAGGCTATAAAAAATAAAGAGTTAAATTTAAATAAATGTATTCTTTTCTCAGATAAAAAAAATGCATATGTTTTGGAAAGAGCCAAAAAATATAATATAGAAAATTTTGTTTTATCTCTTAATGACTTTAATTCTAAAGAAGAATACGAGCGAGAAATTTTGTCATATTTGAATAAAGAAAATATAGATTTAATATTACTTGCTGGGTATATGAAAATAATAGGTACTATAATTTTATCGAAATATGAAAATCGAATAATAAATATACATCCATCTCTTTTACCAAGTTTTAAAGGAAAAAATGCAATACAAGACGCTTTAAATTATGGCGTTAAAATAACTGGTGTAACAGTACATTATGTAGATTCTGGTATAGACACTGGAAAAATAATATTACAAGAAGCAGTAGATATATTAGAAAACGATACCATAAAAAGTTTGTCTGAAAAGATACATAATGTTGAACATAGAATTTTTATTCAGGCATTGAAATTGTTAATTTGAAAATAAATTTTAAAAAGCTATATATTTAAAATTTATCAATTGCTAAAAAATTAAAAATATAGTAAAGTTGTAAAAAATAAATTCGATAACATGAGGTCAATATGGATAATTTTACACCATCTCTTACACTTACACCAGATTTAGAAGAAGAATTGAAAATAATAGAAACTAAAACGCCTAAAAAAGAAGAGATATCAGAAACAATAGAAGAATTGAATAAACTAACTCCAAAGGAAAGGGAACAAGTAAAAAACTTTGCAAGCCAAATAGACATAACAAATACAAATATTATATCTCAGTATGGAGTTGCTGCACAAAAGCATATAGCCGACTTTTCTTCTACTACATTAAATAATATACGTGCCAAAGATATGGGAGACGTTGGTTCTATGCTAACAAGTTTAACAGTAGAACTTTCTGGTATAAACTTCGATGAAGCAGAAGAAAAAGGTGTAAAAAAGTTATTTAAAAAAGCACAGAATAGAATAGCACATCTAAAATCACAATATGATAAAGCAGAGGTAAATGTAAACAAAATTGTAAACTCTCTTGAAAAGCATCAAATAATTTTATTAAAAGATATAAATTCACTAGACAAAATGTATGAATTAAATTTAGGATATTTTAAAGAGTTAACAATGTATATATTAGCTGGAAAAGAACGTATAAAAGAAATACAAGAAAATGAATTTAAAGCATTGCAAGAGCGTGCATTAAAGTCTGGTCTTCCAGAAGATGCACAAGCAGCAAATGATATGGCTAACCAAATTAGCAGGTTTGAAAGAAAACTACATGATTTAGAATTAACACGTATTATATCTATACAAATGGCACCACAAATTAGAATGATACAAAATAATGATACTTCTATGCTTGAAAAACTTCAAACATCTATTATGAGTACAATACCTCTATGGAAAAGTCAAATGGTTTTAGCACTTAGTATGCACCATTCTAGCCAAGCTATGGAAGCCCAAAAGAAAGTAAATGATATGACAAATGCTCTGTTGCAGAGAAATGCTGAAAAACTAAAAATGGGTTCTATAGAAATAGCAAAAGAAGCTGAAAGAGGAGTTGTAGATATAGAAACACTTAAAAAGACAAACCAAAACTTAATAGAAACATTAGAAGAAGTAAGAAAAATACAAGTAGAGGGTGCAAAGAAAAGACAAGAGGCATCTATAGAACTAGAAAAAATAGAAAGTGATTTAAAAAATAAATTACTTGAGGCAAGCGGTAGAAAATAAAATAAAACATCTTGGGACTTTGCCCAAGATGTTTTATTTTAATAAACATTTTTGTGTAATAGATGTTCAAAACCTTGTTCTAGCAAAGTTTCTACGTGTTTATCATCCAATGTATAAAAAACTGTTTTACCACTTCTTCTAAATTTCACTAAATTGTGTTTTCTTAATAACCTAAGTTGATGTGATACAGCACTTTGATTCATATTAAGTACTTCAGACAAATCACCAACACAAAGTTCACCCTCTTTTAACGCAAACAAAATTTTTAGCCTTGTGGAATCACCAAAAACTTTAAAAAAATCTGCAACATCGTATACAACTTCATCTGCAAGCATTTGCTTTTTTATTTTATCTACCTTTTCGGGGTCAACACAACACAATTTTTTTTCTTCATTTTTGTTTTTTATATTTATATATTCGATATTATCCATTTGTTTCCTTTCAGATTTGTTAATTAATTAGAACTGTTTCTTTTTATAACAGAATAAAATAAAAAAAGTTTTAATTTTATTTGTGAAAATTTAAAATTCTTTAAATTTTTGCTTTACAAAAACAAATTAATAGTTTATAATACACTACAAGTTTGAAAAAATATGTAATATTTTTTCGGCTGCATGATAAAAATAATTTATAAATAAAAATAAGTATATCCTAGGAGGTAATTATGCCACACTTAATCGGAGAATTATGTATTGCTTGTGGAGCTTGCGAACCAGAATGTCCAGTACAATGTATATCCCCCGGAGACATATATGTTATAGATCCTAGTCTTTGTATAGACTGTGGTACTTGTGCTTCTCTTTGTCCTGTAGAAGCAATAGCACCAGCTTAAAAATTAAAAAGTTAAAATCACACTACTAATTGTAGTGTGATTTTTTTATAAAATTATAAATAAAGGCTGTTATATATGACAAATAATTTAAATTTACCATTATTATCGTTTTGTGAAATAAAAAAACTAAAAGGTTTTGGTATTACCCTTTTACTTGAAAACATAATATTAAACATAGATAACTGTTATATATATGTATTTCAAATTTTTAATGAAAATAGTTATAATAAAATAGGTCGTATAACAATAAGTTCTACAAATAATAAATACTCATTTTTAGGTACAATTGGTTATTTTATTTCGAAAAAACATAGGGGTAAAAATAAAGCTACTTTTGCCTGTATTATTATTTTAAAATATTTAAATAGTATTGGTGTGGATGACATTTTTGTAACAGCAAATATAAGTAATATTGCTTCACAAAAAGTCATCCAAAAACTAAATGGTGTTTTAGTAAATACATTAGATAATAAAAAAATTAAAAAAAATGTTTATAGTATAAGCACAAATATAAACCTAGATATATACAAAAACTATACATCAGATTCTACAATAGTTACGGAAGAATAATTTTTATTTGTAGCAAGGCACACTATATCAAAAACATTTTCACTTTTTTCAATTTTCACTTTTGGTCTAAGCATAAAATCTTTATTGTTGGAATGAATTACACCAATTTCTCCATTGCTAAGTTTTATACTAGAACCTGTTACATATGGGTTTACTTTTCTTAAAAATGCATCTACAATATCGGCATGAAAATGGATATCTTTATTTCCCATAATATATTCATAAGCCTCAGAACTTGGTAATGCCTCTCTATATGGTCTTGTAGATGTCATGGCATCGTATGTGTCCGCTACAGATATTATTCTTGCGAAAAGAGGAATTTCTTCTCCTTTTAATCCACTTGGATACCCCAAACCATCATATCTTTCATGGTGATATAATGCAGCTTCACATATATATTTATTTTCTCCAAAGCTATCTTTTAAAAAATCATGTCCCATAATACAATGTTTTTTTATTTCGTTAAATTCATTTTTTGTTAAATAACTAGTTTTGTTTAAAATATTTGGAGATATAAACAGTTTACCAATATCATGAAAAATAGCAGCTTTTCCTAAATTAGATAATTCAGAACGTTTTAAATTTAATTCTTTTCCAATCAAAATGCTAAGAATTGTAACATCTACACTATGTTGATAAGTATATTGGTCAAAATTTTTAATTGAAATCATATTATATAGATTGTTTCTTTTTCTTACTATTTGGTCTACAATATCTTCAATAATATTTGCTATTTTTTTTATTCCTACAACATTTATTTTTTCAGAAAAAAATCTAGATTCCATAATATCGGTAATAGTATATAGTGCTTCATTTTTTACAGAATTAGAAATCAAATTATCCGAAGCAATCTCCTCCATTATTCTATCTTCTATAAATAAACCTTTATAACCAAGAGTTTTTAGCTTATTTATATAAACTTGCGTTAAAATAGTTCCTGATCTGAGTAAAATTACATTTTTATATGAAAAAATGTCTGTTGCTAAAACCATATTTTCTTTACAGTTTTTTATATTTACAAAACGCATATTTTTATTATTCTTATTATTTTTATTATTACCTGCTGTAAAATATGGTATATAATTATTTAAATAATAGCTGTTTTCCCCCTCGATTTAATTTTTTAGTACAAAATTTTAGTATATATATCGACATTTCTTCAGATTAAATTTATATTCTAAGAGATTAAAATTTAAAATTTAATATATATCGAATTTTTGATGATTTTATTATAATAAAATATAAAAAATAAAAGATAAAAGATTTTTTCAAACACAGAATAGGACTTCCTTACATAATTTAATCTATAAAGATGTTGAATGGGGGTATATATCGTGAAAATACTTAAATTTGAGGAGGTATCACTAACATATCAATCAAGTAACGGGGAGATAGAAGCATTAAAAAATATAAATTTTGATGTAAATGCTGGAGAGTTAGTTTCTATTGTAGGAATATCTGGCTCAGGAAAAAGTAGTTTGCTTTCTCTTGTTTCTGGTTTAATAAAGCCAACAAAAGGATCTATTTATATAAATGATAATATTATAAAAAATATTACTAATAAAACCGGTTATATGTTACAAAAAGATAATCTTTTAAATTGGAGAACAATAGAAAAAAATGTGATGCTAGGTCTTGAAATAACAAAGAAAAACAAAAAAGAAAATATAGAATTTTCAAAAAAACTGCTTAAAACATACGGACTATGGGAGTTTAGAAACAAGTATCCAAATCAAATATCTGGGGGAATGAGACAACGTACAGCACTTATAAGAACACTTTCTATAAAACCAGAAATATTACTTTTGGATGAAGCATTTTCTGCATTAGATTATCAAACTAGATTATTAGTAGCCAACGATGTTTTTAATATATTAAAAAAAGAAAATAAAACAGCAATAATAGTAACACATGACATTACAGAAGCATTAAGTATGTCTGATAAAATAATAATATTAAGTAAAAGACCGGGTACTGTAAAATTAGAAATGGAATTAGAATTTAAAAATATACCTCCTTTAAAAAGAAGAGAAGAAGACTTATTCCATAAGTATTTTAATAAAATTTGGAAGGAGCTAGATATATGAAAAATAATTTTAAATCTTTTATATCAAATCACAGAAAAGAATATTTGTTCCAAAATAAACGTTATAATTTCCTACTTAGATTTTTTCAAATATTCGTACTTGTTTTCACTATACTAATTTGGGAGATTTTTTCTGTTTTTGGTATAATAGATAGTTTCCTTGTAAGTAGTCCTTCTAGGATTCTTGCTGTTTTTTTGAATTTCCAAAACAACAATCTATTTATGCATATTGGTGTTACAGTTTTTGAAACGTTGATTGGATTTTTACTAGGTGTAGTAATAGGTATTGGTATTGCGTTTTTATTGTGGTGTTTTGATTTTCTTTCTAAAGTTTTGGAACCATATTTAGTTATATTAAATGCTCTACCCAAAATAGCATTAGGTCCTATTATAATAATATGGGTTGGTGCTGGTATGCAAGCTGTTATTATCATGGCATTATCTATTTCTGTTATTGTAACAATTATGGAAATGTTAAATGGATTCAAAAATACAGATACTGAGCTTATAAAAATGGCAAAAACATTTGGGTCTGGAAAAATAAAAACTTTTGCTAAAATAGTATTTCCCTACAATTTACCAACATTATTTAATTGTTTAAAAATAAATATGGGTTTATCTCTTGTTGGTGTAATAGCAGGTGAATTTCTTGTGTCTAGAGCAGGACTAGGTTTTTTAATTATATATGGTGGACAGGTTTTTCAAATGGATTTAGTTATGTCTAGTGTTATTATTTTGGGCATTTTGGCTTCGTTACTGTATAAGATTATTTCTTTTGTTCAAAATATTGTTATGAGGCAGATGTTTAATTAAAAAACAATCGAGTAGGAGACTATCCATTAGTTGGATAGCCGACCTCTCACACCACCGTACGTACGGTTCCGTATACGGCGGTTCTTTAGTTTACTAGATAGATTTATATTTAAGTA
>WRGD01000118.1 GCA_009787355.1 Defluviitaleaceae bacterium
CTAGGTATCGTAATAAAAATTGTACTAGATATTCCTTGAGGGTTTCTTTTTTGTCCTCTATTTCTAATCTTCTCAAAGGTTAGTGGACACGTCTATTTTTTGTAAAATTCTATTTATAATCTTATCTTGCCTCCCTTACTCACAAGTTTAATACTTATTGAGGGGGAGGTAGTTAAATATTTTCTTTATTTTAGATTTCTGAATTATCGTTATCATTGTCATTTTCTACTGGTGATAGTAAAGTTATTACTAAAGATTGTAAATAAACAATTTATTAGACAATAAAACATAATCTTCTACATCTAAATTATCTCCTCTTATATTTTCATCAAAATTCATTTCTTTTAAAGCCATATACACATTTTCTTTTGTTATACCTAGATTATTTTGAAATATCGAATTTATAAGCGTTTTTCGTCTCTGTGAAAAACCAGCTCTAACAACTTTATAAAAAAAGTCTTCATTGTCTGGGAAATATTTTTTTTCTCTTTCAAAATGTAAAACTGTAGATTCTACAGTTGGTTTCGGCAAAAAACAATCAGGTGAAACATTTGTAATAAATGTTACTTTAGAATGATATTTTACAAAAACTGTCAAAGAACCATATTCTTTAGTGCTTTTTTTTGCTTTTAGTCTATCTGCAACTTCCTTTTGTATCATTATTGTAATACTTGACACATTTTTCATTTCTAATAATTTTGTTATAATTGGTGTAGATATATAATAGGGTAAATTTGCTACAACTTTTATATTTTGATTATTCGTTATACTACAAATATCTATATCTAGTATATCTCCCTCTATTATTTCTACATTTTCAAAATTTTTATTTTTTAATATTGGTATTAATGTTTTATCTATTTCTACACATATTAATTTTTTGCATTTTTTAGAAAGATAAGAAGTTAAAGCACCGAGACCCGGTCCTATTTCTAACACAATATCATTTTTTGAAATGTTAGAACCTTTTGTTATTTTTTCTATTATATTTTTATCTATCAAAAAATTTTGACCGAATTTTTTCTTAATAAAAAAATCATTTTCTTTTATTAATTGCTTTGTATCTTTTAAAATCATAATCCTGTGCCTACTTCAATATATTCTCCATCTCCAAATAAAATATGACCAGAAGAATAATTTTCACCATTTATAGTGATATGAAAATTCTGCACATGATAAAAAAGTCCAAAAGTATTTGCCAAAGAATTTAAAAGCATAGATTCTGCTGTAGCACCAACATTAAAATCTAGAAAGTTTGCTGCAAAATCTACGTGTACTTTACTAAGAGACCTATCTACATTAATAGAATTTAATGTTACGTGATTTAAACTTGGTATATTTTCTCTAATTATACTATTAAAGAAACTTATAAAATCCTGATTTGTATTTATTTGTACATTAATTATGTCAAAATCTATATTTGTAAGTTCTTCGTTTGGATAAAAAACAACCATTTCATATTCCAATGGGCCATTTATAACTTGTGCAAGATGAGTATTTGCACTAAAAACATTTTCTCCAAAAGTTGTTCTATAACTATCCAAAATAATACCATAATTTGGTGCGAAATGTATTACTGTATAATCATCTGTATTATCAAAATATGTTGTAACCTCTATTACATCTGTAAAAGTTCTAAATGGGGTTGTTATTTCTAATCCTACACCTGTTATAGTGCTTGTACCACCATCCATCATTTCTGTTCTCCAAGAATGACCGACTATAAAAGGTTCTTGCAAAATTATTATATCTGTAGTTGGTAGAATATTTGTTATATCTTCAAATATTCTATGTTCAGAAAATGAATATATTTGTCTAAGAGAGTCTCCATCTTTTTCTAAAACTATTGTAAAATCTAAATTTGGTGCACTTACACTTTGTTGTATTCTATCTCCATTTACAAAAGCAGTAAATATTCTTTGATTAATATCTGGAAATTCTTCACTTTCTATTACAAATGTTGTATTTTCTTCAAAAGGAAAAAATCTTGATATTTCTGATGTTCCTTGTGGAGTTGGTGTTATACCACAAGAAGTTATAATAAATAAAAATAATATTATAAAAAATGATTTTAGTTTTTTGAATTTCTTCATTATGTTTAATTCTCCCAAAAGTTACATGTTATTTTGTATTACTATATTATCTATAAGTCTAGTTTTTCCTATAAAAACTGCCACAGAAATCAAAACTTCACAATCTATTTTATCTACTTTTTGCAAATTTTTTGTATCTACTATTTCTATATAATCAATTTTTGCAGTTAATTTTTGTAAAATAGAATTTTCTATATTAGATATTATTTTTTTGATGTCTGTTTCTCCATTTTCTAATGAATATTTAGCTTTTTGTAAAGATTTATTTATAATAGAGGCATCTTCAAATTCTTCTTTACTTAAATAAGAATTACGAGAACTAAGTGCAAGACCATTTTTTTCACGTATAATAGGCATACCTATTATATTTATATCTATATTAAAATCTTTTACCATATTTTTTATTATTTGTAATTGTTGAAAGTCTTTTTTGCCAAAATATGCATTAGTAGGCTTTATAATATTAAATAGTTTTAAAACTATTAGACAAACACCATTAAAATGCCCTATTCTTAGTCTTCCACAAAGATTGTTATCTAATTTATTTATATCTATATTTATTAAGTTTTTATTTGGATATATTTCTTGTTCTGTAGGGAAAAAAAGTATATCTACACCGTTTTGTTCACATAATAGTTTATCTTTTTCAAAATTTCTTGGATATTTCTCCAAATCTTCATTTGGAGAAAATTGAGTTGGGTTCACAAAGATACTTACCACTACTTTATCATTTTCTCTCTTTGCAGCCTCTATAAGGCTTAAATGACCAGTATGTAAATATCCCATTGTTGGAACAAATCCAACAGATAAACCTTGTTTATTCCAATCTTTTATTTTTTCTCGAATTTCTATGATTGTATAATTTACTTTCAAACTATATTACCTGCATTTTCTTAATTTTTAATTTTAAAAAAGATTTTTTATTTCATTTATTATGTCATCATTGATTTTAAATGAATGTTTTTTTTCTGGAAATTGTTCTTTTTTAACATCTTCGATATAATTACAAAATGCTTCTTTTATAATATTGCTTAAATTTCCATAATTTTTTACAAATTTAACTAAATTATTATTTATACCAAGCATATCTTGGTATACAAGTATTTGACCATCACAATATTTTCCTGCACCTATACCTATTGTTGGTATTTTCACTATATCTGTTATTATTTTGCTTAACCGTTCTGGTATACATTCTAAAACTATAGCAAAAGCTCCTGCTTGCTCTATAGATTTTGCATCTTCTATTATTTTAATTGCACTTTCTTTTGTTGTACCTTGCACTTTAAATCCGCCAAAAACATTAACACTTTGTGGAGTTAGTCCAATATGACCCATTACTGGTATAGAGGATTTTGTTATTTTCTGTATATGTTCTGCTATTTCAACACCACCCTCTATTTTAACTGCAGAAGAACCTCCTTTTTTTATTATATTACCAGCATTAACTATAGCATCATTTATACTAGTTTGATAAGACATAAAAGGCATATCAGAAATTACAAGCGAATTTTTGGAACCTTTTACAACTGCTTTTGTATGATAAATAATTTCATCAACTGTAACAGATAGAGTATTATCGTTTCCTTGAAATATCATACCCAGAGAATCGCCAACTAATATTCCATTAATACCTACCTCATCGATAATAGTAGTTGTTAAATAATCGTAAGATGTAAGCATTGTTAATTTTTCTTTTCCTTTAGAATTAACAAATTTTTCTATTGTATTTTTCATATTATTTTCCTATATCATATTTTCTTTATATTCTATCATGATTTTATTTTAAAAAAAAGCAGAAAATAAAAAAACATTGATAATATTAAAAAAAGATGTTAGTATTTTTACTTAAAATTAGTGAGGTACTCAATGAAAAATACAAAAAACAAAATAGATAAAAAAATTTTAATACAAAAAATTCTGATATACATAACTGGTCTTTTTACTTTAGCTATGGGAGTTTCTTTTACTATAAATTCTAATTTAGGCATCTCTCCTGTTAGTTCATTTCCTTTTTCTTTAAGTTTAGTAAGTGGATTAAGTATGGGAAATAGCGTGAATTTATTTTTCGGATTTTTAATTTTATTACAATTTATCTTACTTAGAAAAAACTTTAAACTATCTCATCTTAGCCAAATAGTTTTTTCTTTTATATTTGGTTTTTTTACAGATTTTACAAATTTTTTAATTGGAAATTTTAGTTTTCAATATCATTTTGGATATATAGGACAGCTTTTAATGCTTATAATAGGAATTATTTTTGTTAGCTTTGGAGTTAGCTTTTATTTAGAAGCAAAACTTATATCTTTACCCCCAGAAGGTATTATATTTGCTATAATGCAAGTACAACCAAAGTGGTCTTTTCATAAAATAAAAATAATTTTTGATTGTCTAATAGTTGTCTCAGCTATACTCATAACTTTTATATTTTTAGGAAATATATATGGAATAAGAGAAGGAACGGTTATCTCAGCAATTGCAATAGGAAAATTAATTCCGTATTGCAAAAAATTTATTCTTGCTATTTTTAAAAATTTTAATATTTTCACTAAAAAAGAAAATCAAAATAGTAAAGAAACATAACAAAATTTTTAATAATTATGTTTTATTAGGTTAATACTAAGTTCAAATTAATTTTGAAAAATATACAATATATGAACATAAGGAAGATTGTACATGGAAAATTTATTAAACTTAGTAAACGAAAATGAAGAAGAAACAAAAGATAGTGAAGAGCAAAATACATCAAACGACGATTTAGAAAAATATGGACAAGCAACAGAACAGAACACTGTAAAAAACCCAAGAGGAAATATACAATTTTTAACTATTATTGGACAAGTAGAAGGACATCAGGTACTACCCACACAGAATAAAAGTACAAAATACGAACATGTAATACCACAATTAGTAGTAGCAGCAGAAAATGCAGAAGTAGATGGAATACTTGTTATACTAAACACTGTTGGTGGAGATGTAGAAGCTGGACTTGCAATATCCGAGCTTATAGCTGGACTTGGAAAACCAACTGTAAGCCTTGTTTTAGGTGGTGGTCATTCTATAGGTGTACCACTTGCTGTTAGCTCTGATTATTCTTTTATTGCCCCATCTGCAACAATGACAATACATCCTGTACGTATGACTGGTACAGTGCTTGGAGCTCCACAAACATATGATTATTTAAAAAAAATGCAAGACCGTATATGCAATTTTATAGAATCTAATTCTAAAATAACAAAAGAGAGATTTACAGAACTAATGATGGATACAGGTAAATTAGCATTAGATGTAGGTACAATATTAACAGGTAAAGAAGCAGTAGAAGAAAATTTGATAGATGAAACAGGCTCACTTTATGATGCGCTAGAAAAATTGTACGAATTTATAAAAGAAGCAAGGGAGAAAAAAGAAAAAACAGAAAATCAACAAAAATAATCAAATTTAAAGCCTAAATTTTACAATATAAAATTTAGGCTTATAATTTTTTAAGTTTGTTTAAACTTTAATAGAAATAATCTTTTCCCAAGGTACATTATCTATACCAAAATGTCCATAAACAGATGTTTTAGAGAATATAGGTTTTTTCAAATCTAGCATTTCTATTATTCCGTTTGGGTCTAGTTTGAAATTTTTCTTTATTACTTCTACTATTTCGTTATTTGTAAGTTTAGATGTTCCAAAAGTTTCTACTAGAATAGATGTTGGCTGTGCTACTCCTATTGCATAAGATAGCTGAATTTCACAAGCTTTTGCAATATTGTTTGCAACAATATTTTTTGCTATAAATCTTGCCATATATGCAGCTGATCTATCTACTTTTGTTGCGTCTTTTCCAGAAAAAGCTCCTCCACCATGTCTTGCATAACCACCATATGTATCCACAATTATTTTTCTACCTGTTAGCCCTACATCACCAGCAGGACCACCTATTACAAATCGTCCAGTTGGATTTATAAAAATACGAGTATTATTATCTATCAATTTTTGGTCTATAACTGGATTTATTACATATGTTATTAAATCTTCTTTTATTTTAAATTGTTCTACATTTTCGTTGTGTTGGGTAGAAATAACTATTGTATCTACACGTATTGGTATATTATTTTCATCATATTCTACTGTAACCTGTGTTTTACCATCTGGTCTTAAATATGGTATAGTTTTGTTATGTCTTACAATACTAAGTTTTTTTGCAAGTTTATGAGCTATAGATATTGGCATAGGCATAAACTCCCTAGTTTCATCACAAGCGTAACCAAACATAATACCTTGATCACCTGCTCCTGTAAGGGTTTCTTTTTCTTCTCTGCTTTCCAAAGAATCATTAACACCCATTGCTATATCAAAAGACTGCTCGGATATTAAAGTCATAACTTTACAATTATTTGCATCTATTCCTAATTCATTTTTTGTATAACCTATTTTATTTAACGTATCTCTTACTATTTTTTCATAATCTATATTTACGTTTGCAGAAATCTCTCCTGTAACAAGTATCAAATTTTTAGAGGCTACTGTTTCACAAGCAACTCTACCATTTGAATCTTGTAAGAGTACAGCATCTAATATTGCATCGGAAATTTGGTCGCATATTTTATCTGGATGACCTTCTGTTACAGATTCTGATGTAAATAATCTTCTTTGGTTCATATATTTGCATTTCTCCTAATATTTATTTTTTATATTGTTTCGTTTTCATTTTGATAATATAATAGCTATTTCTCTTAAAATTTTGCAAACTGTAGCAGTAGAAACATTGGAACTATCGTAATGTGGTGAAAGTTCTACTATATCTGCACCTACAACATTTACACTAGATTGTGATAAGTTTACAAAAAACTTCTCTAATTCTTTATAAGTAATACCTCCGGATTCTGGAGTACCTGTTCCTTGCATTATAGATGGGTCTAGAACATCTACGTCTATTGTTACATATACATTTTTAGTTTTTAGTTTTTCTAATATTTCTTTTACAGTATCTATAGTAAATTTTTCTGTGTAAATACCATTTTCTTTTGCAAAATCAAACTCTTGTTTTGTACCAGAACGTATACCAAATTGGAAAATACGATTTTCTCCTACTAAATCAAAAATTCTTTTCATAACAGTAGCATGAGAAAGTTTACTATTATTAAACTCTTGCCTTAAATCTGTATGTGCATCTAAATGTAAAATATTAATGTCTTCATATTTTTTTAAAAAAGCTGAAATAAGAGGATATGTTACAAGATGTTCACCACCAATCCCTAATGGTATTTTATTATCTTGTAAAAGATTATCACAAATTATTTCTATTTCTTCTATTACTTTATCTGTATTGCCAATTGAAAGTGTTATGTTTCCCATATCGTGTATTTTTAAATCTTCCAAATCTTTATCTAACAATGGGCTATATGTTTCTATTCCAAAAGATTCCAAGCGTACAGCATTTGCTGCAAATCTTGTTCCGGGTCTATTCGATGTTGTACCATCGAATGGTATTCCAAAAACAATTACTTTTGAATCTTTATATTCCTTATCCATACCCAAAAAAGAAAATTTATTCATATAGCATCTCCTTTACATACGTAGGGAGAGCAAACGCACCATTATGCAAATCTATATTATAGTACTTTGTTTTTATACCAAAAGAATCCCAGATATCTTTTTTTATATTAAGTGGATTTAAATTTTTAGAAGCAAAACCGAAAAGCCAATGACCAGAAGGATACGTTGGTATATGTGCCTGATAAATATTTGCAAATTTAAATATGTTAGATATTTTATTATGTGCTCTTTTCATTTCTTTCGAAAAAGATTCAAAATAAGGACTCTCGTGTTGATTTATCAATATTCCATTTTCATTTAAAATTCTATGGCAATCTATATAAAAATCTTTTGTGAAAAGTCCTTCTCCTGGGCCTATAGGGTCTGTAGAGTCTACAATTATAAGATCGTAGTAATTATCATTTATATTTTTTACAAATACTAGTCCATCTTCAAAATAAAGTTTTACACGATTATTTTTTAGAGAAGAAGATGTAAGAGGTAGAAATTTTATACAAGCATTTGTAACTTCTTTATCTATTTCTACCATATCTATATGTTCTATTCCATTATAACGTACAAGTTCACGTACTGTGCCTCCATCTCCCGCACCTATTACAAGCACTTTTTTTATATATGGGTTTACACACATGGCAGGATGTACTATCATATCGTGGTATATAAACTCATCTTTTTCATTTACCATCATTAATCCATCCAATGTTAAGAATCTACCAAATTCATAACTTTCAAAAATATCTATTTGTTGAAAAGATGATTTTTTGCTATAAAGATGATTTTTTATTTTTGTACTAAATCGTACATTTTTAGTCCATTCTTCTGTATACCATAATTCCATTTTATACTACCTTTTATTTAATTTATTTTCTTATGAGATATATTATCGAAAATTTTTTTTGAATGTTTTTGAATTTTAGATGTTAATCCTCTTGGTATTTCTACAGATTCACTAAATTCCGCTTTTAATACTTTTTCTAAATACTCAAAAGATTCCCAAGGGTCTATATCCCCACATGTAAAAAAATCACAAGATGCAAAACCATACTCTGGCCATGTATGTATTGTAAGATGGGATTCTGCAACAATAATGGCACCGCTTACACCCCAAGGGTTAAAATGATGAAAAACCGATTCTACAATAGTTGCTTTTGCTGTGAGTGCTGCTTCATTCATATATTCTTCTATAAACCTTGGATTTTTTAAAACTTCACTATCACAATTATAATACTCTACCAGTATATGCCTTCCTAAAGTTTTTACTTTCTGCATACAAAACTCCCCCTTACTCTCCTTATTTAATAACCAAAATATTTTCAAGAGTGCTATCAAAATTATCTACTATGAACGCATTTTTATTTTTCAAATCTTTTATTGTTTGTATTGTGTTTTCTGTAATAATTTGTCCCGGACTTAATAATGGTATACCTGGAGGGTATGCCATTATAGATTCTCCTGATAACCTACCTACAGAATTTTCTAATTTTAATATTTCTTTTTTTTCAAAATAAGCATCTCTAGGACTTATTTTGAATATTGGTAACTCTGTATCATGAATTTTTATAGTATTTGATATCTTTTTTTCCTGACATAAATATTTTTTAGCTATATCTCTAAATGCATAAATAAGTCTGTCTATATTTTTTTTTGTATCTGCTATACTTATTATAGCTAGTACATGATTTGTATAACATAGTTCTAATTGAATACCGTATTCTTTCCATAATATTTCATAAACATAAAAACCATCTATTGTTAAACCAGATACGTTTATAATTAGTTTTGTATAGTCAAAAAAATACGTTCTATAAAAAGTAGATAAACCGTCTATATTATTTATTTCGTTTCTGGCATAATTTGATAAATTTATAGCATTTTCTATTTGTTCATAGCCGTTAAAAACAAGATTATACCTAGCAGCATCTATACTACCCATAAGTAAGTAAGATGCTGAAGTAGATTGAAACATGTTTATAACCTGTTTTAAACTATCTATGTCGATTGTATTTTTTGCTAAAATAGCAGATGCTTGTGTAAAAGCACCTCCAGTTTTATGCATGCTAACACAACTCATATCTGCACCAGATTTCATAGCAGATTTAGGCATTTTTTCATGAAAGGGAAAATGTGCTCCATGTGCTTCATCTACAAGCAAAAAGATATTTGTTTTTTTGCAAATATCCGATATTTTTTCAAGTTCTGTTGTAAAACCAAAATAATTAGGATTTAAAATAAAAACAGCTTTTACGTCTTTATTTTCTTTTATTTTTGTTTCAACTTCCAGAGCTGATACATTTGTACACATACCATCTACGATGTTTACTTCCATGTATATAGGAACAGCTCCACATATCACAAGTCCATTAAAAACTGATTTGTGAGCATTGCTCGGTATTAATATTTTCTCACCCGGTTTTAAAACAGACATTAACATTATATGTATTGCTGATGTGGAACCGTTTGTTATAAAAAAGCTATGGTCGGAATTATATGCATTTGATAATAATTTTTGTGCTTCGTCTATTATATCTTTTGGATTTGCAACATTATCTAAAGAGGGCGAGGAATTTGTATCCATAAAAACTGCCTTGTTTCCAAAATATTCTTTTAAAATATTGTTACCTGCACCTCTTTTATGACCCGGTACATCAAAAAGAGCAATATCTTTATTAGAATATTTTTGCATAGCTTCAAGTAATGGCATTTTATTTTGGTTTATCAATTGTTCGTCTCCCATTTATTTGAAATTTCAAAATGAGTTTAGTAATACAATTATTAAAAAAATAATTTACTATAATTAAACCTTTGATATTGTAACAACATAATAAAAAAATGTCAACAATTTAATTACAAAAAACACACAAATAATTTTTAAATTATTTGTGTGTTTTTGAGCATTTTTTAATAAATAACATATAAATTTCAAGATAATATTATCGGTGTTTTGTAATCACTATGAAACAAATCATGATTTTTTGATGCTAAATTGTAAATTTCTGTAGAAAATATTTCTTTTTCTAATAAATTATAATCTTTACCTAAAATTTTTTTTGCATTTTTTATATTCGTTATCAATGGTGAATTTTTAATATTTTTAAATAAAAAGGATGAATTTTTTTTAAAGCCAAGAATTCTTATATACGGTGGATACTCGTATTTTTTCATATCTTCTTTTGTTATGTTTAAAAATATATGTGATATCATTCGTTGTAATTTAAAATGACTGTAACGTTTTGTTTTAAGAACTTCTATCATACTACTAATATTTTTTTTAGAATCAAGGTTATTTAATATCCTATTTTCTAATCCCTCGTCTACATCTAAATATTTTTTGATATTTTCTTTTTCTTGTATAACTTTATATTTAAAAAAATCTGTAAAATCGTCCAAAGTTATATTTTTATTTGTATTTTTTATGCTCTCGTATGTTTCTTTTGGTACATTTTTCTCTAGTTTTTCTAAATTTAAAATATTTTTTTTTATTTCAGTTGCTGACGTGTATTTTTCGTTTCTTTGTAAAACGAATGGTTTTATATGTGAATTTGTATTTTTCAATGCTCTCAAATATTCTATAGCGAGTATATTATTTGAAGATAATTTTATATCATTTTTTGAAATTTCCAAAGTTTTTTCATATGCACGTTGATAAGAAAAACCTTTCGAAAGGTTTTTTTTAAAAATTTCCTTAAATTCTTCACTTTCTATTGTAGCATTTTGTAAAATCTCTAAATTACTATTTTCTGCTCCAAAACATATATAATCTACCATAAAATTATTTAATATAGAAATGGATGCTAATGCGAAATATCTTGCAGCAGAAGTTGCATATAATACAGGCAATTCTATTACTACATCTACTCCGTTTTGTAGTGCTATTAAAGTTCTTTTATATTTATCTAAACAAGCAGGTGTGCCACGTTGTGAAAAATTACCACTCATAACTGCTACTACAAAATCTGAGTTTGTAATTTTTTTAGCCATATTCAAATGGTATAAATGACCATTATGAAAGGGGTTGTATTCTACTATTATTCCTAAAATTTTCATGATTTAAATTGATTATTATTTTTTAACTTATAGAAACGACATGAGTATTCATGTCGTTTCTATTTTGAATAACATAATTTTTTATATTCCGTATATATATTAATTTGATAATAAATTAATAAAATTAGTATCTATATGTGTAACATCGTTAATAATTACTGGAGCTAATATTTCTATTTGCTCATTCGCAACTATAGCTATATTGCTGTCTATAGTTATTATAACATTATCATTTATTGTAATAGTTCTTGAAACTTCGTCCCAAACAATATTTGTTATTCCTATAGAATTTAGTGTTTCCCTTAAAGGAAGAAATTCGATTTGTTTCATGTTTATTAATTGTGTAATTTCAGAGATTTCTATAATTTCTATTACATTATTTACTCTTTCACTTCTAACTATACGACCTTCTACACCTATATTACTTATATCATGTTCGTTCATATAAGCTATTAAAATTTGGTCTTGCGTACTGTGTTGTGAAATAGATTCTAACGGAACAAACATATCATAAGAATCACCACCAGCATGCATAAAATCATTTATTGCAAGTGTAAATATTGTTTCATTATCGAATTGGTCTAAATTTGTTCCATCTTCAAGTTGTAATGTATGAACACGCTGTCCTTCTGGCATATTTTCATCGAATTCGAATCTAAAACCAGATATATGTGGAAAACGACCAGAACCAGGTAGAGCAGCAACACCATTTTCTACTGCTTGCCACAATATAGCAGGAGTAACCTCTACAACTACTGCATAATTAAAAAATGCAAGTACTGCTATAATATCTCCTTGTGTTACAGGACCTTGATTTATATGTGTTCTTATTCCACCAGAATTTGTAAGAGCTAAATTTGCTCCTGTGTACCAACGTTTTGCATCCGCAACTAAGTTTCCAATAGGTACTTCCTGAGAACGTAAATATATTCTATGATTTTCACTATCTCCATAAAAAGTAATAGGGCTATAAGCTACTACAACGTCTAAAATTTCATCTAATTCAGATGAAAGTTCTTCTATAGAGTTTGTAATACTAGCTACTGCTTCAAATTCTTCAGCTACTTCTCTATTTATTACAGTTGCAACTCTATCTATTATTTCATCGTTATATATTGTAATTTCTACAATCCCAACATGGGTGCCATGTGCACCTACTTGTGCTACTAAAGTATCATTTACCCACTCACCATTTTCAAGCAATGTATGGCTATGACCATCTATCAAAATATCTATGCCTTCTACTTGTTCTGCAACTTGTCTACCCCATGCATTACCATTGAAACCAAGATGAGAAATACCAACTATAATATCTACACCATGGTTTTGTAAAGACTCTACAGCAGTTCTAGCAGCTTCTACAGGATTTGTAAAATTAAGACCTTCCACATTTCTTGGATTTGTAACAGATGGAGTATCTGGATATGCAAGTCCAAAGAAACCTATATTAAAACCATCAACTTCATGTATGGAATATGGTCTAAATACACTAGAACCATCTTCGTTGTAAATATTTGCAGATAAAAAATCAAAATCTGCAATTTGTTCAAATTCTAAGAGTTTATCTGCACCATAATTGAAATCGTGATTTCCTGGAGTAAAAACTCTAAAACCAGCTTCATTCATAAGTCTAATAGCATTTGCCCCTTGATTAAAATTAACGAATGGTAAACCATGAATTGTATCGCCAGCATCCACAAGTATTGCATTTTCAGTAGCTTGATAAATGGAAGCAACGGTATCTAAACCAATGATATTATTTGTCTGTACTAATCTCCCATGTAAATCATTTGTATGTACTATACGTACTGTTGTTGCACCATCTGGTAATTCACTAGCATAAACATTAGTAATTGATATTACAGTAAATGTAAGAAATGATAGAATTTTGTTTCTGAATTTCATATTTTCCTCTTTCTTATTTAAAATATAATTTAGGATACTTTAAAGCAGTTTCGTTAAATTTGAGTTAAATGTGTGTAAAATGTTTTATACAATAATTTTTTGAGTAGACTTGCATAACAAACTTATACAAAACATATTAATAGAAAGAGCGTTGTATAAGGAGGGCAATTTCTTGAAACCATATATAGAAGAAAGAGCCGTAAAAGTAGCTAGTTTTATTATTAATTCTAACGCCACAGTAAGAGAAACGGCAAAAAAATTTGGAATATCTAAAAGCACTGTACATAAAGACGTAACTGAGCGTTTGCAAAAAATAAATCCAAAACTAGCAGGCGAAGCAAGACAAATTTTAGAAATAAATAAATCTGAAAGACACATAAGAGGCGGTCTTGCAACAAAAGAAAAATACTCTACAAATACAATTATTAATAAAAATTAGAATAAAAAGTAGTCGACAAAATATATTATTTTGAAGACTACTTTTTTTATATTATTAAAAATTATCAGAAAATTCGCTATAACCTCTTGATGTATGTATCTTACCATCTATAGTTATCCAAAGTGCCTCACCACCTATTTTTTCTAAAAGTTCCATTCCATCTTCTATGCTTATCATGAATAATGCTGTTGTTAAAATTTCTGCATATATAGAATTTTCATGTATAACCGTTATAGAGCTGTAAAAATTTGCTGGCATAAAACTTCTAGGGTCTATAATATGATGATATCTTATTCCATCTATTTCGAAAAATCGTTGATAGTTACCACTTGTAAATATTGCTACGTTTTCTGCACGTAATACATCTATGTGCGATGTATATGGAGAATTTGGGTCTTGTATTGCTGTACCCCAAAGTCTACCTGTTTCTGGAGATGATTCTAACATTCTTACATCTCCTCCTGCAGAGATTAAAAAATGCCTAAAACCTACATCACGAGCAACAGAAATTGCTCTTTCTATAGAAAAACCTTTAGCTATGGAACCTACATCTATTCTGGTATTTTTATCTGTTATAAAAACAGTATTGTTTTCTGTATCTATTAATATATTTTCTATATTTGCATATTGTCCTGCTGCTCTTAAATCTAATATCGAAGGTAAGCTCGGATTTGAGCTTATTCTTTCGTTATGCCATATTTCTAACACAGAGCCCAAAGCTATATTCAGGTTTCCATTTGTTTTTTCATATGCATCTATAGAAGTTTGAAGTAGCTCTATTATTATAGGGTCTACAACTACTGGTTCTACCCCTGCCATTTTATTTACATAATACAAATTGTTTAGTCCCTCTATTTCTTCAAAAGTTGTAAAAAGATTGTGTAACTTGGTTAACTCGTCTTGTACATAATTAAGTTTTTTGTAAAAATCACTTTCACTATTTGAATATCCTATGAAAGTTATAACGGTATCCATAATGTCCATACGAATAGTGCTAAATCTTGTCAAATTTTCTTGATTTGTTTGTATACAACTAGTTGAAAATAAAATAATTACAATAATAAGTATTAATTTCATAATATCCTCCTTATTTAACATATATTCTTTTAAAGATAGGCATAATTGTATTTGCTGAAATACCAGTAAAAGTACCGAGTATAACTCCAGCTATCATAAGGTAAGGTAAAAATGCCATAAATAAGTACGGGCTATTTAACAAAAAAGATGCCATAACAAGCTGACCAATGTTATGGGACAATGCTCCAAGTATACTAAGAGCAACAAGTGATATTCGCTTTTTGAAAATAAAAGAAAATAAAGATATAATAGTAATACTTAGCATTCCTCCAGTAAGACTCAAAATCCCTCCAACATACCCTCTCATAAGCATATTAAAAAAAGCTTTTAAAATACCTAAAGTAAAAGCATCTTTCACACCTACAAAAAATATAGCGAACATAACAATAATATTAGAAAGACCTAGTTTGAAATTGGGAGGAAAAAAAGGAAAAGGAGGGAGCATTCTTTCTACGTGTAGCAAAACTATTATAATACCAAGCATAAGACCTAAAAAAGCAATTTTTCTTGTGCTATAAGTGTTCTTTTTCAATAAAATCAACTCCAAATACAAAATATAAGATATACATATAATAAAGCATAAAGGCAATTATTGCAAATAAGTATATAAATTTTTTAACTTAAATTAATTGCAAACAAAAACACAATTTTTTAAAAAATATATCTTAAAATTATTTATAATTGTGGATAAATTAAAGATATAACATCTAAGTAATATAAAATATGTTATATCTTTAATTTACATAAAATAACTTATTTATTCCAATGTTAATTTTCACACAAATTTTATTTATATTTATACCTAGTTTTTAATCTTGATATATTAGAATTTTTTTTAAAATTTCTTTCGTAATAAATTCTACTTTTGTATTCTGGTCTTTTTTTCGATAGTTTTGCTTTTTTTACCTTATAATTTAATTTTTTTATTATCCCAAAAATTATTATCAAAAAGAAAGTGACTAAAATTCCAACTGAAATATTATATAGTGTAAAAATTTTTAAAAAATAATTAAAATAACTAAAATCTATTTCTATATCCCGTAATATATATCTAAAATTTAGTATATCTCTAATTTCATATTCATAATTTGATAAATTATATGATGTTACATAACTATTTTCATTAAAATTATGAGTTATAAAATCGTAATTATAACTAACTAATTCTGTACTAGCTATTTCTATATCTCCTAAAAATGCAGTTATACTACCAATTATTTGATTATTTGAAATAGGAGGTACTAAATAATTTTCTGTTGTTACTACAAAATCTATATCGTCTATATTAAAATATTTTGGCAATTTTGCAAATAATTTTTCTATTGGTCGTATATTAATTTCTCCTATTTTTAAATTTTCAAAATTAACTATATCTACTTTTTCATCCAAAATATTAGTATTTAAAATTTCAGTATATTCATACATAGAAAATCCAAAATCTAATAATATTCTTGTATCTTCAAAACTTCTAAGCCTAGAATTTCCTAGGACAATCGCTATAAGTCCAATATCATTATTTCTTGCGTATGTGGAAAGAGTGTGAGAAGCTTCATTTGTAAATCCTGTTTTTCCTCCAATGACATTTTCATGAAAAAATTCTCCTTGATGTATCATTCTATGTGTATTATTTAATACTCTTTCAAGAACTTGTCTTTCTGTGGGAGGTATAGTAAACACTCTTGTATTTATTACTTCTAAAAAGTAATAATATTCAAGCAATTTTCTTTTAATAATTGCCATATCATAAGCTGTTGTATAATGATTTTCGTCATGTAGTCCATGTGGATTTGTAAAATTAGTATTTTTAGCTCCAAGTTCTTTTGCCCTACTTGTCATAAGATTTGCAAATGATTCTATATCTCCTGAAATATGTTCTGCTATTGCATTACTTACTTCATTTGCAGAGCTTAACATTATTGCATACAATGCTTCCATTGCTGTAAGTGTTTCATTTTCATTCATTGCAATATGGCTAGAATTTCTCGGTATAGAAAAGATTGAATTGTAACTCATCGTTATTCTTTCATCCATATCAAAATAAAAATGTTCTATTAAAAGTAATGCAGTCATAAGTTTTGTTAAACTGGCTGGATATCTTTTTTCATTTGCATTACTTTCGTATAATATTATTCCAGTATGTGCATCCATTAATATAGAGGCAGTAGAATTTAAATTATCTATATTAGCAAAAACTATATTATATTTTAGTAAAATTGTTAAACAAAAAACAAAAATCATTAATTTTAAAAATATTTTTTTCAATTTTAATTTTTCCTTAAAAATGGGATTATAAAATAAATTTCTTTAGTAAAACATTGACATAATATACTAAAATTATACATACAATTGATAATATAAAAAATATAAAGGTTTCATTTTTACAAAAATAATGTATAATGAATATAAAGAAAATATCAATTAAACAATACATACCATCAGGTGTACTTTTCCATGAATGAAATGTATATTTATATAAAAAATAGGAATTTTCAAAATAATAATTGTTTTTAAAAGGAAAAAATACAAAAAATGAAAAATCAATTAATACTAATATTAGACTTTGGTGGTCAATACAAAGAGCTTATAGCGAGCACTGTTCGTAGTTTAGGTGTATATAGCGAAATAAAAGCAGGTAATATCCCAATAGATGAAATTAAAAAACTAAACCCAATTGGTATTATTCTTACAGGTGGACCAAATAGTGTATATGAAGATAACGCACCAATTCGTGATAAAGATATTTTCAACTTAGGAATACCTATATTTGGCATATGTTACGGTATGCAACTTATGACACACGTATTGGGTGGTATTGTTTCAAAAGGTAAAGTTGGTGAATATGGTACTGTTCTAGTTGAACGTGAAAATGGAGATAAATTTAATGCTCTTATGAGTCATCGAGATGTTGTTGAAAAGCTTCCAGAGGGTTTTATACAACTTGCAAAAACTGCAAATTGTATAGCTGAGGCTTCAAATCATGAAAAAAAACTATTTATGACACAATATCATCCAGAAGCAAAACATACAGAAGGTGGACGTGAAACTTTCAAAAACTTCCTATTTAGAATATGTGGTGCAAAAGGCGATTACAGCTTAGATGATTTTATAGAAGTTCAAATGAAAAACATAAGAGAGCAAGTTGGAAATGGACAAGTTCTACTTGCACTTTCTGGTGGTGTAGACAGTGCTGTTTGTGCTACGATACTTTCAAAAGCAATACCCGGTCAACTTACCTGCATTTTTGTTGACCACGGTTTTATGCGTCTTAATGAAAGTGAAGAAATCGAAGAAGTTTTCGCAAAACGTAACCTTAATTTTATACGTGTAAATGCATCTGACCGTTTCCTTGCTAAAATAAAAGACATATTCGAACCAGAAAAAAAACGAAAACTAATAGGTGAAGAATTTGTTCGTGTATTTGAAAATGAGGCGAAAAAAATAAATGCTGACTTTCTTGCCCAAGGTACTATTTACCCAGATATAGTTGAAAGCGGAGGTACAGGTGAAGTTATAAAAAGTCATCATAACGTAGGTGGTCTACCTAAGGATATGGGATTTAAAGGTATTGTAGAACCGCTTTCTCAGCTTTTCAAAGACGAAGTTCGTGAAGTTGGTCGTAAATTAGGTTTACCGAACACCATAGTAGAAAGGCAACCTTTCCCGGGACCTGGGCTTGCCATACGTATTATGGGTAATGTAACCTACGAAAAACTAGAAATAGTTCGACTTGCCGATGCTTTTGTTCGTGAAGAGTTGGATAAACTACAAGTGCGTCCAAACCAATATTTCGCAGTGCTTACTGATACTTTATCCGTTGGGGTAAAAGGCGATGCACGTACATATGACCCAGTTGTAGCAGTACGTGCTGTAATTACAGAAGACTTTATGACAGCAGATTATTTTCCAGTATCACACGACGTTCTTGGAAAGATGGCTAAACGCATTACATCGGAACTTCCAGTAAGCAGAGTTGTTTATGATATTAGTCCTAAACCACCTGCTACAGTGGAGTGGGAATAGTTATACATTTGCTTTTAATTAGAAGTATACTATATTTTGAAATAACTAAAAAATAATTAAAACGTTAGAATAGAGATAGACATGAACATAAGACAAGAAACACCAATAGACTACAAAGAAGTAAATAACCTACACCGAGAAGCATTTTATAATGTATACAAACCCGGCTGCGACGAACACTATCTAATGCATATTTTACGTGATAGCGACAGTTTTATAAAAGAATTAAGTTTTGTTTACGAGAAAGATAACAAAATTGTAGGTCATATTGCATTTAGCAAAGCTATTATTACAGACGAAAATAACAATCAAATAGAGGTAGCTTGTATTGGTCCTATAGGTGTACTACCAGATTACCAAAATCGAGGTATAGGAACCGCACTTATAAAACACGGTAAAAATAGTGCAAAAGAAATGGGTTATATTGCAATATTATTATATGGAGATCCTCTTTATTATTCGAAATGTGGTTTTCAGCAAGCTTATAAATATAGAATAACTACAAAAGACGGTAATTTTTCAAATGCTTTACAAGTGCTAATATTAAATCCTCCAAAAACCAGTAAAATAAAAGGACGATTTTCAGAAAATAATTTATTTACAGTTGATGAAAAAAAATCAGCTGAGTTTGATAAAAATTACCCGCCAAAAGAAAAATTAGAAAATACCAAAGAACAAAAGAGATTTTCTCAAATAATAAAAGCAGACAAATATTACAATAATTTTTTAATAAGAAACCCTACTTATAAAAATAACCTAGTTATTTTTGAACAATTCGGAACCCCTTATACAAAACTAGCAGACGATTTAGCACAATTAATATTATCAGGTAAAAAAACTGCAACATGTAGTAGATATACAAAATATACAAATCATGTTAAAAAGGGTCAATTAACAGTAGTGCTTTCAAGTGAAGATGAACCACTTTGTATAATAAAAACTGTAAAAACAGAATACAAAAAAATGAACGAAGTAACAAAAGATTTTGCAAAAGCTGAGGGAGAGGGAGACAGAACATTAAAATATTGGTACGATGTCCATAAAAACTTTTTCTCCTCCGAACTAATACAAGAAAATAAAGAATTTAGTGATGATATTTTGTTAATATGTGAGCAATTTAAGGTTATCCACGTCTTCTAATTAGAATTTTTATTTTTTTATACTTATAAAAATATAATAAAAGCCAACAAAAATATGATTATTTTTGTTGGCTTTTTTAGTGTGCCGTGCATGTTACAAATCTAGGAGGTGCAAGTCCACTGTGGGGGCTAGTCGTAGCCAACCACTAGCGAAAGGCAAGAGCGTCAACTGTGAAGTGGAGTTTGAAGGAAGCTGATAGCAAAGTTCTGCCCTAAGGAACACGAACATAATCAGGCATAGAAAGTAGGATAAGTCTGCTAAACAAGATAAAGTCCGATATACGACACGGAT
>WRGD01000119.1 GCA_009787355.1 Defluviitaleaceae bacterium
TTGATTGTGTTTTAGGGTTTTTAATTGCGTTTAATTGCGTTGTAAGTACAACGCAATTAAAACTTAGTATTTATAAGGGTTACAGGTGTATAATTTTAAATTGCGTTGATTGCGTTGTATTTCTAAAAAGTCATTTTTTAAGTATTATTATTTATATATATATGTATCCTTTACAATCTAATCCTACAGGCACGGAAATAAGGGCAGCGACGAGTGGTGTAGTACAAACATCGGCATTTAGTACAACAGCAGGCGAGTGGATAGTTTTACGTACAAATGCAACGGATGGTCAAGGTAGACCAACTACTATAGAAACAAGATATTTACATTTATCAAGACGTTTAGTAAATGTAGGACAAGAAGTACAAATGGGTAACTAAACAGTTACGATTTATCTAAAATAAATCTAACGGAAGCCCTCGCAGTAGTGCGAACTGCTGTAAGCGTCCTGTGAGAGTCAGGGCGGGAACAAATTTAATTGCTGGCAACCCGTAAAGCTATAACAACCACAACGTAGGAATAACCAAACCCAAGCGTGAGGGTTACGAAAGTAGAAAAAATGTTATAGATGGCACAAGGTGTAAAGCCTAAATGCTTCAAACAATCGGTCTTCAGCAGCGAATCCTAGAAATAGGAACGTTCAACGACTATCCTGAGAAGGAGTACACTCAAGCGAATGGAAAAGGTTTGCCCTAGAAATAGGTGAAGATATAGTCTGCACTGCAATGAAAGTTGCAGATGTCTACTGGTAACAGAAAGACTGGCACGGAATTAGCGAGCCGTGTTGAACGAGATAAATTTAGATAAACTATTGCAACGCCATTGAATTTATGGTACTTTTAATGAGTGGTATATACACCCATTAAAATAAATCTACTATAAAGGAGGTGGTAACGATTATAAAATCCTATAAAATAAGGTTATTACCGACTAAGGAACAAGAACAAAAGCTTTGGCAGCATGTTCATGCACAGAGATTTATTTATAACTGGGCATTATCCTTGAATATGAGTAGATTTGAAAATGACGAAAAGAAACTATCGGGATATGATTTAGGTAAGTTAGTAACACAGTTGAAAAAGACTGATGATTACAAATGGTTGAACGAGGTGTCTAGCAAGACATTGAAGCAATCTGTAATTGACCTAGACAACGCATACGGAAGATTTTTTACGAAACAGAAGAAAGGGCCGAAGTTCTCTGAAAACTGTAAAGTTAAAACTGTTTACAATATGCTAGGACACCCGAAGTTTAAGAAGCGCCATAAGTGTAAGGATAGTTTTTATAGCAATTACGAAGGCTTTTACTTACAACCAGATGTAGCTGTTATGGACGTTATCGGGAAAGTCAAATACAAGACTGACTTTGAATTGCCTACTGTGAACAAGAAACAGGAAATGACACAGAAGTTTACTAACCCAAGAATAAGCTATGTCAACAACAAGTGGATAGCAAGTTTTGGTTATGAAACAGAGGTAGAAAAACCTGTTTTAACAGACAAAGTTTTAGGAATTGACTTAGGGGTGAAGACATTAGCCGTTGTTAGTGATGGTAGTAAGTATAAAAACATCAACAAGACGAGAGCTATGAATAAGCTGGATAAGAGAATGCGACAAACTGGTCGCAAATTATCACGCCAGATTAAGAGTAGCACGTCATATGTAAGAACCAAGCATAAGTTGAAAGCTATACATACTAAAATAACTAATAAGAGATTAGACCATATCCACAAGATGACTGCAGATATGGTAAGTAAACTACCAAGAGCAATAGTCATTGAAGACTTAAATGTCAGTGGTATGATGACTAATAGGCACTTATCAAGAGCTATATCGCAATGCAATTTCTATGAAATAAGGAGACAACTGGAGTACAAGTGTAAAATCAAAGGTATAGAGCTAATACTAGCTGATAGATTTTACCCTAGCAGTAAAAAGTGTTCTAGTTGCGGGTTGATAAAAAAAGACTTGAAACTTAAAGATAGAAAGTACGAGTGTCACTGCGGTTTGAAGCTTGATAGAGATATGAATGCTGCTAAAAATTTAGAGAAGCTTGCATTTGTTATATAGGTAATCGATACGACCAAATTTAAGCGAGTGAAGTGTCACACCAAATGTTAGTAGGCTATGCCGAGAACAGACATTTTGAAGCTCGAAGTATATTTATATAAATTGTAATAGATTTATGTAAATTTATTGTATCGGACAATTGATAGGACTTAGTGGTAACACTGGTTCATCTACTGGACCACATTTGTGTTTTGTAATAAATGTTGGCGGAACCTCCGTTGACCCAATGAGTGTACTACCACCACGTGTAGTAGCAAATACACACGTAAGAGACACATTAAGAGCTAGATTTAATACTATTTGTGATTATTGTGTACAAGTACATACTTAATTCATAGAAAGGAGAAATATGATACTCTACATTTCAGAAAAAAGATTGAACTTGATAGATAATGTATCTAACAAATATGGATTACCTATTTTTAAAACCAAGGCAAACAATCTAGACAATTTTAAAAATACGAGTGGTAAAAGTTTAGACCATGCCAATTGTTTTGTGATAGATTTGATAGGTTTAAATGATACTAATGATGAGATTATAAAAAGTATAAACCAAATAATTCAATTATACGATAATTTAAGAATTGTTATACTTGCAGATACATATGAGATATATAAAAATAATAAAGATTTATTAAGGCGTATATATGAACTTGGCATATATAGTATAATTACAAAAATATCAGATGAAGAAATTGAAAAATGTATACTGATAGGAAAATCTAAAGAAGATGTTCTTATTTTTTCTGTAGAAAAAGTTATTACATCAGAAAAACTTACAGAAGATATAGAAGAATCTAAAGAACAATTTGAAGAAAAAGAAAAGATAGAACATAAAAAAATAAGTAAATCTTTTGTTATCACTGAAGAGAAAAATCCTATAGTAGAAAAACTCCAAGCTAATAAGTCTTTTAGAGAATTTAAAAAGTTTATAAATATAGGTATAGTTGGTGTAGAGCCACATATAGGAACAACACATAATGCAATACTTATTACTAGATTTTTAAAGAATATAGGTTTTAAAACTTGTTATTTGGAAACTACAAATATTCTAAAGATTTTCAATATTAAAAACAATAAAAAATCTATTTTTAATGATAATAAAAATCATTTGCAATATCTTGGCACAAATTTATACTGGAATTATAAATTAAATCAAGTAATGGAAGAAAATTATGATTTTTATATATTTGATTTGGGAGTTTTGAACGAAAAAATATTACCTAGTTTTCTAATGAGAGATATAAAAATATTGGTTAGTGGTTCTAAAGAATGGGAAACTCCTAATTTACAAAATAGTTTAGATATGATAGGAAAAAACAATATAAATATATTTATGAATTTTAACGATGGTATAGACAAAATATCTTTAGAACATAGATTTTTAACAGAAAATAGAAATATATATTTTTCAGAATATACGAAAAGCTCTTTTTCAGATAACGTAAATGTGGATGTTTACAAGAGAATATTTAAAAATTATATTTTGTAATTAAAAATTGGAGGTTGCAGCAGTTAGCTAAAAACTTATACAAAGTTGTACATTTAGCGTGAAAGGAGGTGATTTTAAGTGGCTTACAAGTCTTTCAAAACAGAAATAGACCCAAATCCAGAGCAAGCTCAAAAGATTAGACAAACCATTGGAGTTTGCAGATACGTTTACAACTTGTATCTTGCCCACAACAAAGAAGTCTATGAAAACAATGGCTCATTTGTTTCCGCAAAAGACTTCAACAAGCACTTAAATCACTTCCATTGCATAGTAGCAGACCCTTGGATTAAAGATGTCAGCACAAAAGCAGTAAGCAAGGTGGTAACCAATGCAGAAATAGCTTTCAAACGCTTTTTCAATAAGCAGTCTGGGTTTCCAAAGTACAAAAAGAAGTCCAGACAAGACCAATCTTTTTATATGGTACAATCAGTACACATAGAACGCCATAGAGTGAAGTTGCCGACGCTTGGCTGGGTCAAACTAAAAGAGTTTGGGTACATACCAACCTACGCAACTGTAAAGTCTGCAACTGTAACACATAAAGCAGGTAGGTACTACATCTCTGTTCTATGCGAAGACCCTGAAACACAAGCACCAAAGCAAAACACAAATCAAGGGCTTGGGTTAGATTTGGGAATAAAAGACTTTGCCATTTCGAGCGATGGTCAAGTCTTTGGAAACATCAACAAAACAATTAGAGTTAAAAAGCTCGAAAAACGTCTTAAACGTGAACAAAATTCCCTGTCACGTAAACTAGAACACAAAAAATCTAATAGAGGAGAGTGTACATACAAGGGCAAAAACTTAAACAAAAAAAAACTTCGTGTGCAAGTCTTACATAAGCGTTTGGCTGATGTGAGAAAAGGCTACCAAGTATATGTGATTAAGCAATTGGCGAAAACCAAGCCAGCATTTATAACTATTGAAAACCTACAAGTAAAGAATATGATGAGAAATCGACACTTGTCCAAAGCTATTCAACAACAAAGCTTTTATCAGTTCAAGCTTTTGCTAACGCAAGCTTGCAAGAGCCTTGGAATAGAGTTAAGAGAAGTAAGCACTTGGTATCCGTCAAGCAAAATGTGTTCGTCTTGTGGTGTCATCAATAGAAACCTCAAGCTATCAGACCGCCAATACATATGTGACTGTGGTCTGAACATAGACAGGGATATAAATTCAAGCCTAAACTTAAAACAAGCAGTAGATTACAAAGTTTTAGTTTAGTTGTACGGCAGGGTATGTCGGAATTAACGCCTATGGACTGTTATACCAAGTGTTAGTAGCCTATTGGGCGAGGACAGACAGGTTGAAGTAGGAAAAATCACAATGTACAAGTTTGTACAAGTTTTGTGTACCAGCATAGGAATGAAAAATAAATTAAAAATAATTTTAACCACTATTTTTTTAATTAGTGGTTTTTTTAATGCAAATTTGCTTGCAAATGAAGATGGTTATAATGAAAATATAATAGAACAAATATATCCTATACAAGAAATAATACAAATAGCAAGCGAAATGAATACTCTTGAAGTTTTTCCAGTAAGAGTTGAAGAAATGGATATCGGTTTAAACAATAGGCGTATTGTTAGAATTTATGAGTTAGATGAACATGAAAATGTAAACTTGATAAGAAGAGAACCATTTGAAAGAGATGGCTTTTCTTATAATTTAAGTGAAATAATACGTAACCAAAATAGGCATACAACCACAAGGCATCAAGTAGAAGTAAGAGAAATAAGTACATCTAACAATAACCCTAATACTATTATTGAAAATTTGCCAGAATATATTGAATATACAGATGCAGATGGTTATACGGGTATGTTATTTATAGAACTTGCAACAGTAAATACAAGAGTAGCAGGTACTAGAACAGAAACATCACCAAGTAGGCAAAATAGAACTTTTCCTAATTTATCTAGCCAAGATATGAGCTTAATACCACGTACAATATCACAAAACGGTAGAACTTATAATTTAGAAAACGTAAATTGGGAAACTGCAGGAACTTCAGCAATTGATAATACTACTATTGGTAGAACATTTACAGCTAATGTAAGTTACATAAGACAAACTAGTAGAACTGTAAACACAGGATATATAACAACAGCACAATACAGTGGAGTAATATCACGTACTAGCTTTGGTATAAATTCTTTTACAGTTATATTTGACGGTGAAAGAATAGAGCCTATAAGTGAAGAAATGTCTGCAGAAGAGCTTGAAGATAGCATAGCTAGACAACAAGAACAACTTAACAATTTATTAGGTGTTAATATATCTAGTGTTAGAGAACCAAGAGAAACTATAAGAATAAATTGGGGAATTGTTAGTATTGTGGCAGGCTTTTTAGGATTTATTAGTGTTGGATTTTGGGCAGTATTTTTGCGTAAGAATGTAAAGATATATAATTTAAGAAAAAACGAAATCTATGTACCGCTTGGAAAAGTAAGAATAGATAAGAAAAAGAGAATAATAGATTTGTCTGGTTTTACAGATAAAATAGAAAATCCTAGCTTTATAATACAAATAGAGAGATTTATTGCAAATAGGTTAAGCGATGAAGAAATATTGATAACTTATGGAGCTAGTAGCTTTAGCCATATAATCTTATTCGATAAGAATGAGAAAAATAATAATAATAAATATGAGCTAAACGTTGAATTTTAGAAGTATAATTTTAACTAAAAATATAGGAGAAATTAAAAATTGAAACTAATAATAGCAGAAAAACCATCTGTAGCAAAACAGATAGCAACCGTTTTGAACGCAAATCAGCGTAAAAACGGTTATTTTTATGGGCAAAATCACATCATTACTTGGTGTGTAGGTCATCTAATAGGACTTGCAAATGCAGAAAGTTACGATACAAAGTATAAAAAATGGAACAAAGAAGATTTACCCATACTACCACAAAATTTTAAATATACAGTAGCAGAAGATAAACAAGAACAACTAGATATAATTAAAAATCTTATGCAAAGAAATGATGTAAAAGAGATAATAAATGCCTGTGATAGTGGTCGTGAGGGAGAGCTTATCTTTAGATTAGTCTACAATTACAATAACTGTAAATTACCCATAAAAAGACTATGGATAAGTAGTTTAGAAGAAAAAGCCATAAAACAAGGTTTTGACAATTTAAAAGATGGTGAAGATTATGAAAATCTATATTCTTCTGCACTTAGTCGTATGGAATCAGATTGGACCATCGGTATAAACTCTACTAGATTATTTAGTGTTTTATATAACGCAAATTTAAATGTAGGTCGTGTAATGTCGCCTACTCTTGCTTTAATAGTGAATAGAAATAAAAATATAATAGATTTTGTAAAAGAGCCGTTTTATACTGTAACAACAGAAATAGACGGTTTTTCTTTTGCCCATAATTCTGGCAAGCTAAGTGATAAAGAGCAAGCTGAAGATATTTTAAAAGAACTTACAAGTAATCTTGTAGTAGAAAAACTAGAACAAACAAATAGAACTACTTCCCCACCTAAACTGTTTGACCTCACATCATTACAACGTGAAGCAAACAGAATATACGGCTACAGTGCAAAACAAACATTAGATATAGCACAAGGTTTATACGAAAAAAAGCTGATTACATATCCAAGAACAGATAGTAAATATATTACAAGTGATATGAAAGAAAATGCTTTAAGTACAGCCCTATCTTTAGCTAATGAATGTAATATTGTTTTAGAAAACCCAAATATAATAAATATAATAGATAATACAAAAATAACAGACCATCATGCCATTATACCTACTTTAGAAAAATCAAAAGACGAATTAGAACAAAAAGAACAAAATATATTAAAACTAATAACAATACGTTTACTTACAGGTATAAGTCCCAAATATGAATACTCTGAAACAGTAGTAACATTGTCTTGCAATAATCATTTGTTTACTGGAAAAGCAAAAATGACACTAAAGAATGGTTTTAAAGATGTAGAAAAATTTATAAACACAAGCAATTCATTAACCAAAGAAGAAAAATCTCTACCAAAACTAAATTTAAAAGATGAGATAAAAGACCATGTCTTTACTATAAAAACAGGAGAAACAAGCCCACCAAAACAATATACAGAAGATACATTACTATCTGCAATGGAAACAGCAGGTAAAGAAGAAATGGAAGACGATGTAGAACGTAAAGGTCTTGGAACACCAGCAACACGGGCAGGTATAATAGAAAAACTAATACAAACAAATTTAATAGAAAGACGTGATAAGAATCTAGTGCCTACGCTTAAAGGCAAGATTTTAGTAGAAATATTACCACAGCAATTAAAATCCCCAACACTAACAGCCGAGTGGGAAAATAAATTAAAAGAAGTTGAACGTGGTAAGCGAGATAGTAGGGATTTTATGAGCGATATAGAACGCTTTGTACAACAAATAGTCAAAGATAATACAGAGATAAATCAAAGTTTGTATGACCGAATACCAAGAGAAAAAAGAAATATAGTAAGTGTAGGTATTTGCCCAAGATGTAAAAGTGAAGTTGCAGAAAATAAAGTAGCTTATAGCTGTATAAATCGTGATTGCAAATTTGCTATTTTTAAAACTAATAATTATTTTGATAGTATCGGATTTAAACTTACAGAAGAAGCAGTAAAGAATTTTCTGAACAAAGGAAATCATTATGCAAATCTATATTCTAAGCAGAAAAACAAGAGTTATAATGCAACGCTAATTATGAAAGATGATAGAGATGGTTATACAAGATTTGAAATGAAGTTTGATAAAATTTACTTATTAAAAAAATAAGTGAAAAAAATTAATACGTATTATAATACGTATTAATTTAATTATGATATAATAAATTTACCTGAAAGGTAAATAGGTGTACCATTTGAAAATAAACTACAAAAGTAAAAAGTTAGAAAAAGAATGTACTTGTTATTGAAGAAAAATATACTTCTGTTCGTTTAAGATTTTCATTAGCACATGAGTTAGCACATTTAATAATGCATAGTTCTGTTTTTACTGAAGATGATTTAAATAATAGAAATAAAAACAAAAGATTAGAAAATGAAGCTAATCTTTTTGCAGGAGCTTTTTTACTACCAAAAGAAGAATTTTCAAGAGATGTATATTCGCATTCTTTAGAACACTTTATTAATCTGAAGAAAAAATGGAAAGTTTCTATAGGAGCAATGATTAAACGTTGTGAAGTTTTAGGTATACTGTCAGAAAATCAGATAAAATACTTAACCGACCAAATAAATTATCGAGGTTTTAGAAAAAAAGAGCCTTTAGACGATATAATATCTATAGAATTACCATTAATTCATAGGCAATCAATAAATATGTTGTTAGAAAAAAACATTTGTACAACATATGAATTGTTAGATGATTTGGCTATTAATTCGAATGATATTGAGAGATTTTGTTATTTAGAAAAAGGAACTCTTGATACATATATAGGAGAACCCCAATTAGTAGAAATTATAGACTTTGCAACAAAAGAAAAAAAATTTATATAAAAAACAAAAAAAATCTCTTTAGGTTTAATTATTTTTTTAATAATGCCGAATCATAAAGGGATTTTTTATTTTAGTAAAAAGAAAGGATAAAGAAATCGAGATTTTTACTTGGTTGCTTTTTCTTTACAAAAAAATATAAACCTAGATTAAATAATTAAAGTAAAATTGAAAAAAAGTAATCAAAATTAATTAAAAATTGTAATATAATCATTGACTTTTACTTCTTTTTTGATATAAGATTTATAGTATAAATAATATTTTTGTCGCATCCTTTTTTGGAATGCGTAGATTAAAATAAAGATAATAAAGGTGATTACTATTGAAATTTTACGCTTATTGGAAATCTAGAGATAAAACAATTACTGCTTATGAAGCGATACAATTAAAAGATAAAGAAGAGATAGAAACAAAGCAAGAATTAGCAGAACTCTTTGATGTATATACAGACTTTCCTGTTATTCCATTTAGAAGAAATAACGGAAACAGAGCTTTTTTTAGATATTATCAAAAAGAACATAATAAAAATTTCCCGGAAGAATACGATTTTACACCAGAGCGTACATCATTTTTAGAAGTATTTCAAAACAAAAAGGAATATAAAATAAGAACTTCATATGATGATAAGGTTGGTATTAAATTAAAAGTCTCGGAAGTTACAAAGCTAAAGAGAATTAAAGTTCAAAACAATGATTACGATTTTTTTGTAATAGACTTATTATTAAAATTGGAAGAAACAAAGCCATTTTCGTATTTTTATAAATGGAATGGACTTTTAGCTTTAGAACTTAAAACAACATCTAAAACTAAGTATACGAAACAATTAACTCTAGGAAATATGGGATTTCAAATTTTTGAGGCAATAGCAAAATTTCCAAAAGATATATCTTTAAATATTAAAGGTGGAGATTTTTCGTTAAATAATATTGAACCAATAATTGCTGAGCTTGATAAGACTTATAATAGAAATTATTTTTTACAAGGTGATTTTATAAATGAAGCAACTATTAATCTTGAATATAAGGAAAAGTATGATGTAATGAAAAATTTTGAAGAACAATGCGAAGAAATGAAAGTTGAAATAAGAAATCTTCGAGAAGAATTAGCTAAATTAATTGTAAAGAAAGAAGAGATAGAAAAAGAAATAAAAAAATCTCAGGATAAACTTAATAAATATAACGAGAAAAATGGTAGTTTTGAGGATTTGATTAAAAAAGAAGAAAACTTGAAAAAAGAAGTTTATGAATTGATAAAAATCAATACAAAATTGGAAAGCTCTAATAAAGAGTTGGAAAGCTCTAATAAAGGACTTTCAAAATGGAGAATAATATCAATAATAATAATAATAATATTAATATTATTAACATTTTTATTTTTTAACTATGGAGGATTATAATATGGCAGAAGAATATTGGCAAAACACGTTAAATGAACTAGAAAAAGAATATAGGGAAGTAAAACAAGAACGTGATATAGTTAAAATGTCTATTGATTCACTTAAAGAAGAGGCATTAGAAATGAAAATACAAGTAATAGCAGCAAAATCTATTATGGAAGCAAGCTATAGGAGAATGGTTAGGTGGTGTTTGAATGATGATACAAAAATTGATTATGAAAGATGATAGAGATGGCTATACAAAGTTTGAAATGAAGTTTGATAGAATGATTCAAAATTGAAATAGAATTACCAAGTATGTCTGTAATACAACTTGAAGAGAGTAAAAATGTAGAAGATAAATATATTGTTCTATATATTAATAAAGAAACTAAAGAAAAGTTAAGGTTTGAATACCCAATAATAAAATTATGGGAATATGACTTAAATACTTTAATAGACACAGATAAAAAGATGTTGATACCATTTTCTTTATTGAAATATAGAAAACTAGCTAGAAATAATGAACTAGACGTTGAAACAACAAAAGATTTTATAAAAAAAGATAATCCATTGAAAGGAGAAGTTGAAAACATGATTGCTGGATACAAAGAAGTTAAGTATTATAGTTATGTAGGTGAACTAGAAGAAAATGCTTTTAATCAAGGTATAGAACAAGAACGACAAAGAACAGAACAAGAACGACAAAGAGCAAATAAATTAGAAGAAGAAAAGCTAAAATCAGAAGAAGAAAAACGTAAATCAGCAAGAGAAATGATAAAAGATGGATTAAAATTAGAGGTTATTGAAAAGTATACTAATTTAAGTGAAATTATATTAAAAGAGCTTGAAAATGAAGTTCAGCTTGAAAATGAAGTTCAGCTTGAAAAACAAAAATCACAAGGCAGAAGTGGATAAATATATAGGATATACAAAGTTACCTTGTCTCATCTTTTTTGGATGAGTGGATTGAAATGGATGAGTGGATTGAAATAAATTAAGTTTTTTTATAAAATCACCTCCAATCATTATAAATTAATCGTATTATATCAATTTATAATGATTGGAGGCAAAATAAAATCAATGTTAATAGTAGATATTTATCTTTAATAGAACAAGCACTATCACTTAATGATGAACAAGAAAATAGGATTATAATAAATAGTTTACAAGATTTTTCTTTACAAAAAATACATAAACTTAGATTAAATAATTAAAGTAAAATCGAAAAAAAGTAATCAAAATTAATTAAAAATTGTAATATAATAATTGACTTTTACTTCTTTTTTTGATATAATGTGTATAATAAGAGTTTTTAAAAAATCTAAACATTTTTGTCGCATCCTTTTTTGGATGCGTGGATTGAAATGGATGCATGGATTGAAAATCTGTATACAAATCATACAAATCATACAATAAACGGAGGAAATCCAAATGAGAACTATATTAAAAAGAACTATTACAACTGCTTTAGCAAGTGCTATGCTAGTTGGCACAATGCCTATTAGTGTTACTGCACAACCTACTAATTATGCTAATTTAGAAACTTATGTAAATGATGATGGTGTTTTAAGAGCTTTTATACCATACGATTTAATAAATCTAAGCAGTATTGAAAATCCATTATTTTTAAAGGTTAATGATAGGACTGTTGCAAGGCTTGAATATGAAATATTTATAACATACTACGATGGAGAAATATTTGTTTACAATATAAAACAACATCCTTTGGAGGGTCTAAATGGTACTTCATTTGCTTATAGTCCCTTATTACAGCCTTTTAATCAAAATCAAGTATCTTTAAATACAGGATTAGGAGTGTCAAGTTCATCGAGTATTAATAATACACTAGAAGCTAACCAAACAGCTTTAGAAACAAACAGAAATGAATTGGAAATAGTACAGGCTAATTTAGATAATTTTAATTCACAAGTAGCGGCTATAGAAAGAGAAATAGCAACTCTAAATCCAGACTATAATTTTTTCGACAGCATTAGATTAGTAGAGTTGCGTTCCGAGGCAAACCAGTTGCGTTCCGAGGCAAACCAGTTGCGTTCCGAGGCAAACCAGTTGCGTTCCGAGGCAAAACGTCTTCTCTTAGAATACATAGATGGTGATGGTTTAGAAGAATTTAGATATTATGTTGTAAAATTCACTAATGAACATAGAGTAGCTAATGGCTTACATCCTTTAATAACGAGCGAAAGACTTAACGAAGGGGCTCAAGCAAGAATAGATAATCTTATAGCAAGTGGTTGGTTTGAAGCTACAAATCCAGGTATTGCACATGATTTTAGAGGAACGGGTGGTCTTAATACTAGAGATTTTGCACGTATGTATGGGGCAAGTTCTTTTAACTGGGGTACTAACATTAGAGAAGAAAATGTAGAAGAAACTGCTAGAACCCGTGTTAATTCTTGGATTAATTCTCCTGGTCATAATCGAAATATGTTAAATCCTAATCATAGATATATTGGTGTTGGAACTCGTAGAAATATGGCATATCAATTTTTTAGCTCTCTTAGTGATGAGGAAGCCAATTTAAATTAATTAATAATGGTAAAGCACTTAACTTAAATGTTAGGTGTTTTTTTGTTGCCAAAAATAAAGGAAATTAATATATGTATAAAATAAAAACAAATCTTATTAGAGATACACCCTAGATGTTTTTTTTATAAAATCACCTCCTTTCATTATAAATCAATCGTATTATATCAATTTATAATGATTGGAGGCAAAATAAAATAGAATAAAAGTTAAAACCGAAAGGAAATAATTAATGAATTTAAAATCATTAAAACCAAAATTAAAACCTAAAATAAAAGTAAAAAATAAAACAAAACAACCCTTTAATAAAAGCATAGCTCTTATAATGGTGTTCTTAAACTTATTAAGTACAGCACCTTTAAATGTTTTTGCAAATCAAACAGAACAAAATACTGTAACAACAGTTAGTTTTGGTGGAGAAGAACTAGAAGTTAGTGAAGATGGTACTTTTTTAGTTGCAAACGAACAGCTTTTAATTCCTGAAACGAATGTAACAATAGCACAAACAGCTACTAGTTCTAACAATTATGTATCTAATAGTGCAGAAGAAAACAATGTTAATAGTAGATATTTATCTTTAATAGAACAAGCACTATCACTTAATGATGAACAAGAGAATAGGATTATAATAAATAGTTTACAAGCTTTTTATAATGAAGATAATCAACTAGTAGCACCAGTAGTATACGCACAAGATACAGATTTAATAGGAAGAAATATACCTATATCAAGAAGTAATGAAATGACTATAAGTCCAGAGCAAAGATTACCGGAAGGAGTTTGGGTATCACAGCCATTTGTTGTAACAAATCCTATACATCCATTTACAATAACTCTTACAGGGCATCCAGCTGGAACAGAAATAATTCATTATAGTAATGATAATACTGTATGGTCTACAACAGGAACACATACAATTACAAATACAAATATAAATAGTTTTAGAATACGTTTACCAGAACAAAATAACGAAAATGAAGAGTATTTAACAATAGATATTTCTGTTCCTAGCACATCAAGCGGACCAAATTTTATAGGTCAAACGGCAAGAATAAGTGCTACTGGTGGAGTTGGTTATCAAAATTCACCGCTTAGCTTTCCAAGTGGTCAAGGCGGAATGGGTACAGGATTTTATAGAGCAACTCTACAAGACGGTAGAGTTATTACAGTATGGTGTATAGAGCAAAATTTAACAGGTTCATTTTTTGGTAATTCAGCACAAGGAATACCTAATAATAATGCTTATAATGGAACTGCTAGACTATCTTCAAATCCTCAACTTAATGCTATTTTAAGCCGTATTGCAACAGAGTATAACAATGCAAGGTTAGGTCTAAGTCAAAATCAATTTTATTTAGCAGGGCGTGCTGCTATTTACAATGGTTTTGAAAGGAATGGTCAAGCAATTGTAAGTGGAAATAGTCCAGCTTTACAAAGAGCAATAACGCAGTTAGCTACTGGAATTAGTCCACAAGGGCAACAACTAGCTAGACAAATGTCAAGCGAAATACAACCTACAAGAACAGAATTAGAAAATTTCCCACTAGAACAAACAGTAAAAGTATATTTACATGGTGAAAATAATCTAAATTATATTTATGAAGATGTTACATTAACAGAAGAAGAACAAAAAGAAGCTATAATGTTCTACAGATTGTCAAATATAACTGCTTTACAAAATGCACAAAATAATATAGAATATGCTTTCATTATATTCGAACATCCTACAAGGCAAAATGTGGCAGGATTTTTTACATTTACCACCCCTACCACCCCTACCACCCCTACCACCCCTACCACCCGACTATATTGGATTGCAAATATAGTCGGACCAGAAGAAGGGCGATTCCGAATAGTAAAAACAAGTAGCACAGGACCACAAATAGGTGGGGCAACATTTACAGTAACAGGACCTATGTGGCCAAATGGACATCCTGTAACAGTACCAGCCGAAGGTTGGAATAGTCCAATAATACCGAGAGAACACTTTGGTACATACACAATTACAGAAATAACACCACCAACAGGTTATACACTATCTAGCAACCCGACACAAACAATAACCATTGGTGAAAATAGTAACATAACAAGCACAATAGCAACATTTACAAATGAACCTACAAGAGACCCCGGAACAGGAAGAGTAATACTAGAAAAAGTAGATGCACACACACGCCAAAACATACCCGGAGCATTATTTAGACTACGTGGAACAGACCCAAACACAATGCACATAAATATAGACCAAGTGCTAACAAACGGTGCAACAACTATAAGTGGTGGAGCAACATCTACAGTACGTGATGGAGTATGGGAAATTGAAGGCTTGCCACTAGGGAATTATGTAGTTTCCGAAGAAGATGCACCAGAAGGTTTTTCTATGTTCCCACTTCCTAATTACAGGGCATTCTATTTACGTGAAGGTGAAGAGCAAGTATTCCATTTCATCTTTGAAAACTATAGATATGGTGAAGTGAAAATATGGAAAAGAGAATCTAGTAATGGTATCGGAAATAATCAGTTACTTGCAGGAGCAACATTCAGGTTGCAGGGCTACCACCCAGAAACAGGGGAAGTAATAGATAGAACAAAAACAACAGGTACAGATGGTTATGTAATCTTTAGAAACCTACCAGCAGGGCAATATATAATAACGGAAATAGCTCCACCAAGTGGATATATGCTAAATCCGGAAGGTAATACATGGGTTGTAAATGTAAGTTGGGGACAAAGTGCGACACGTTTCTAACTGAAAAGGTTAGACACTATTAAATAAATAGTAGAACTGATAGTTTGAGAAGTCGAATGATGGAGTAACGTCCTGAAAGGCTTCCTTTAATACTCCGTTATGCATTTTTAAAATTAAGATAAAATTGTATAAAGCACGGTAAAGACGACTGAGAATATGCCCTAAATAATACATATTATGCAATATATTATAGGAAAAGCGAACTAGAGATAGTCGAGCATATGATAGGTCGGAAGTCCTTAAAATATCTATGGTAAGAATGTTATTAATAATAACTGACTAAACTGCGAATGTACAAGCTCCCAAAATATATAGAAATGTATATGTTTCTTTTTAAAGAAATGCCTATGTGGTTTAGTAAAATTTTTGTCTATGAAAGACCATATACTGTTAAAGGCAGTATCGAGTAGGCAGGCTTAGAGTAGTTACCTACGGATATATAAGCATGAAAATGCAGGATAAAACTATCGGAACGTGGTAAGCTGATAACGTGGAAGAACTTATTTTCTAAGGAAGCGTTTACAAGGAAAAATGAAAGATAATTATTATAACTTGTATTTATATCAGTGAAAGCGGTGGCAAAGTACCTATGAAACAGTGATAATAAGCTGTGGAGGGATAGCCACTAGTCAAGGGGTAAAAAAAATCTAAAAATTGTCCAAATAAGTACAACTATATTAGGATTGTCGTCTATATATGTTTTTAAAAGCAATAATTCTCTATAAATATAATCTCTTTCAGAGCCATGTATATCTTTAAAAACTATATTCATAATACCTTTTTCGAACGGTATAAAAATATTGTCTTTAAGTATAGTCGCATTTTCTTCTGAAAAAATTATATTTTTTGAATCATTAAACTTCTTACCTAAAAATATGTAAATATGTTTTACTATATTAATTATAGTATATAGTATAATTATTTTACTTTCTTGATAATCATACCATAAAAAAAGACAAAATTAAATAGATTAATAAACCCTTGATGGAACGCCGTATGCGGTGAAAGTCGCATGTACGGTGTGGAGGAAGGGAAAAGCTGGAGATAGTTTGTCGCATCCTTTTTTTGATGCGTGAATTGAAATAAACAAAGGCTTACCTATTCCTATCAGTAGAAGCAGGAACTGCACAAGAACATACGTTCTTCAATCCACCAAAAGCTAGATTAGAAATAATCAAGATAGATGAATTGACAGGCGAGCGTTTGGATGGTGCAGTTTTTGTATTAGAAGACCCAACAACAGGCGAAAGCTGGACAGTTACAACTGGTGATGATGGTCAAGGCATTGCAATAGTAGGTCGTGGACAATACGGCAATTTCCTTTACCCATGGAGAACATATATCTTAAGAGAAATCCAATCTCCAAACGGCTATATACTAGACAATACCCCAAGAGAAATTGTACTTTCTCCGGGCAACGAAAATAGTATAACAATAGCAAATCAACCTTACACATATTTAGAAATATTAAAAATAGACGAAACAACAGGGCTTCCACTAGATGGGGCTATTTTTGTTTTAAGAGACCCAACAACGGGTGAAGAATGGAGAACACAACCAACTGTAACCGGTATAACAACTATAGGGCGTGATGGACATCTAAACGGCGAACCATTCTTAATACCAAATAGAACATACGTACTTATAGAAATCCAATCTCCAAATGGATATGTACTAAACTCTACCCCACTAGACGTTGTTCTTACAAACCGTGGAAGAAACGAAGTAGTAATACGCAATACCCCACTACAGTTTTTGCAAGTAACTAAAGTAGATGGGAACGATGTAACAAACTTGCTTGATGATGCAATATTTCAGCTAAGAGACCCTATAACAGGTCAAACTTGGCAAGCAACTACTGAAAATGGTATAGCAATACTAGGTCGTGATACAAATGGTGTTAATCAATTAATACCTGGTAGAACTTACATTTTAACAGAGATACAAGCTCCAAATGGTTTTGTTTTAATATCCGAACCAATAGAAATTGTAATAAATGTACAGCCACCTAATCAACCACACGTTATAACTGTTAGAAACTACGAAAACCCAACGCTAACAATTATTAAAAGAGACCAAGATACACAGGAATACTTACCGGGAGCAGTTTTTGAAATTGAATTTGAAAACGGACAAAGTATACCAGGTAACCCATTTACAACAGATATAAATGGTAGAATCGTACTTCCTTGGACACTATTTGAAGGCAATACAGAGCGAACAATAAGAATAACAGAAACAATCCCACCACCTGGATATAGTTTATCAAATCCAAATTGGCAGCTAGTAACAATGCGAATGGGCGAACATAACACAGTTATATTCGAAAATAGGCGTAACCCAGACTGGCTAATAACAAAACGTGATGAAATAACAGGAAGAGGAATACCTAATACAGAGTTTACAATAGAACGACTAAGCCAACCAAATGCAGGTATGCTTACAAACAATCCATTTAGAACAGATTCTAATGGTCAAATAGATTTAAGTAGCCTAGCACCTGGTATCTATAGACTAGTAGAAACAAGAGCAGCAAACGGATATTGGCTCGACCCTAACGAAGCTAACCGTACTTGGGTTATTGAACTTAAACCGAACGAAGATTATCACTTAGTTATACACAATACAATGCTCCCAAGCCTTATAATAACTAAGTTCAACCATCTAACAAATAGACCTATCCCAAATACACACTTTAGAGTTGAATTTGAAGTACCCGGAACGGGACAAATAAGGCTTATAGGTAATTTCGTAACGAACCAAAACGGACAAATAGTATTACCATTTGTACAAAGTGGTTGGTATATCATAACCGAAACACGCCCAGCACAAGGTATGCAAATGCCTACAAACAATGTTAGACGTGTATTTTTAGCCCCGGGAGATAACACCTATACAATACTTGGACCAACATCTCCAAATTTCCCACAACCACCTTTTACTGTGCCACCAATTAGCCCAGTAGAAAGTCCAATGGGAACAGTAGATAATCCACATCAAACACCAAATGTAGAAGTAAATATAAATCCAGAATCAGACTTATCCGAAGAAGGACTACTACTTGGAACAACACCAGTGAACTTAAACTTTACTATTTCAGACGGTAATAACTTCAATACAGGTGAAGGGATATGGAATTTCCCACTAAATTCGATAGTAATACGTAAGTCAAGTGCAACCACAGGACAAATGTTACAAGGAGCAGTATTCCAAGTAAGAAAAGTTACAGAAAACATATCTGGTCAAAGCGGTACTATAATAGGAACTTTCACAACTCCTATGAGTGGTATTATAGTAATTACAGGTCTTGAACCCGGTGGATACATTATCGAAGAAATAAGCCCACCAGCAGGCTACTTACTAGCAGACAACAACCGTATACAAATATGGTTAAAATATGACGGAACAAGTATAGAAGAGGCACGCTTTGAAAACCACCCATACGGCGGTATTTTAATATCCAAACGAAATAGTGTAACAGGTGAACCATTACCAGGTGCAACTTTTAGAGTACAAAATTCACAAGGAGCAGTGGTAGGTACTGGAAATGGATTGTTTACAACAAACTCTCAAGGTGAAGTATTTATACCACAAGTTCCCCCGGGGTCTTACGTGGTTACAGAAGTTACAGCCCCAGATGGATTTATTTTAGATAGCACTCCACAAACAATCCACGTAACAGCAACAGGTCAAATCTTTAGACTAGAGTTTACTAACACCCCAGAAAGTTCAATAACAATTAGAAAAATAAGCGGTGAAACAAACTTACCACAAGCAGGCGTTGTTTTTGAAATAACACGTGTCGGAGGTGGACGGGTTCAAAATCCGCTTGATGGAGGTTTTGAATTTATCACTGGAGCAGATGGTTTAGTTACATTACCACAGCTTGAAAGTGGCACATTCATCGCAACAGAAACTAGACCTTTGCAGGGCTATGGAATTGCAGAACCACAAACATTTACAGTTACAGCAGGACAAAACGTAACACTAACATTTAGAAACTATAGACTACCCGGTCTAACAATAAGAAAAATAAGTGGCGAAACAAACCAACCACAAGCAGGAGTAGTCTTTGAAATAGCTAATGTAAACGGTGAACGCTTTAGAAATCCAGCCAATGGCTCATATGAATTTATAACAGGCAATGACGGTTTAATTACAATACCTAATATACCAAATGGTACATTTATAGCGACCGAAGTACGCCCACTTGATGGATACGGAGTTGCCCCACCTCAAACATTTACTATAGACGGAAGCAACGTAACACTAACATTTAGAAACTACAGACTTCCAAGTTTAACAATCAGAAAAGTAAGTGGAGATACAGAGCTTCCACAATCAGGAGTGGCTTTTGAAGTTCATCATTTAAATGGCGGGAGAGTTCAAAATCCTACTGATAATAGCTTTGAATTTATAACAAATAACCTAGGTTTAATAACAATCCCACACATAGGAAACGGAACATTTGTAATTACCGAAACAAGACCACTTGCAGGATACGGCATAGCAGAGCCGCAAACAGTAGTTATTGATGGTGAAAGTGTAACTGTTACTTTTAGAAATTACAAATTAAATTCTGTAGTAATAAGAAAAATAGACTACGATACAGGACAGCCATTACCCGGAGTTGTGTTTGAAATAAAACGTTACTTCTTAAACGGTAGGACTGGTGAAAATCTAAAGAACTACGCTCATGATAATTCTTATGAATTTACAACAGACCAAAGCGGTCATATTTACCTACCTGCAATTCCAGACGGAACTTGGATAGCCATAGAAACAAGACCACTCCCGGGCTATATGAACGATGACCCAAATACAATCTTTAGAACAGGCGTTAATGGGGATACGACTATAATTATAAGAAATAGACGTTACCCAGAAGCAAGTATTCTAAAACTAGATGGAGATACCCAAAGACCACTAGCTGGAGTACACTTTGAAATAGCCCACGATTTAGGCAATGGAAATGCTGGAGAGCGTGTAATTAATCCATCAACAAACACTACTACATTTGTTACAGATAGTGCAGGTAGAATAAACTTACCAGTTGGATTAATAGGTAGATTTATTGCAATAGAAACAAGACCGCTGCAAGGTTATCAAGTGGCAGAACCTACATTATTTAATATAGTAGAAGGTCAAAATCAAACAATTACTATTAATAATTATAGATACGGAGAAGTAGTAATAGAAAAAAGAGATGGTGATACACTAGAGCCACTTGAAGGCGTTCACTTTGAGATAGCCCACGATGTAGGAGGAGGTAGAGCTGGAGAACTTGTTGTTAATCCATACAACAATACAACTACCTTTGTTACAAACAATTTAGGACGTATACATTTACCAACAGGATTATCTGGACGTTTTATTGCAATTGAAACAAGAGCATTAGATGGTTATGTACTTGCAGAACCAACACTGTTTGATATAACAGACGGCGAGGCAAGAGTAATTGTAATTCATAACTACAGAGTTGCAGAGCTAACAATAAGAAAAATAAACTCTATTACAAGAGAACCACTCGAAGGAGTTCATTTTGAAATATCAAGACCAAATGGCACAAGAGTAATCAATCCACAAACAGGTTTTTATACATTTATAACGGATAGAAATGGTTTAATATATTTACCAAGCATAGAAGATGGCGAGTATATTTTACATGAAACAAGAGCATTACCCGGCTTTATAGTAGACCATGAGCAAATACGCTTTACAATAGATGCAGATGGTAGACAGCGTACAAATATACTTGAAGTAGAAAACAGACCAGCAAGTGGTTTATTAATTATCAAAACAGATGAAGACGGAAACC
>WRGD01000120.1 GCA_009787355.1 Defluviitaleaceae bacterium
CAATAACAGCAACAATACCTATGACAGCTCCTGCAAGCGATGTAACAGCTACAGCTATGCTTACTGTAGTACACACATCACGTGTTCCAACTACAATAATAATAACACCAACTGATGTAACTGTGGGTCAAGGGAATACACAACAATTCATTGCTGTAGTTAGAGACCAATTCGGTGATGTTATGCCAACACCAACGGGACTTACATGGTCTGCAACTTATAACAATGTAACTTATTCAGGTGTTACAATAAATAATAGTGGTTTGGCTACCGTGTTACACAACGCTACAGTAGGTAGACAAATGACAATAACAGCAACAATACCTATGACGGCTCCTGCAAGCGATGTAACATCTACAACTACTCTTACTGTAGCAGATACACCACGTATTCCAACTACGATAGCTGTTACACCAGATACAGTTAATGTAGAACAAGGAAGCTCCCATCAATTTTCTGTTGTAGTTAGAGACCAATTTGGTGATGTTATGCCAACACCATCAGGACTTACATGGTCTGCAACTTATAACAATGCAACTTATCAGCCAGTTACCATAAACACAGCTGGATTAGCAAGTGTAGGAGCAAACGCAACCATAGGAAGACAAATAACAATAACAGCAACCGTACCTGGTATAATATCTACAAACAATGTAACAGGTACAGCAATACTAAACGTAATACCAGCTTCATCTGCACCTGCTAGCATAAGAATTATTCCAAATTCTTTAACAATGCCTTTGGGTGGATTTTCACAAATAACAGCAGAAGTTCTAAACCACGCAGGAATTGTAATAACAAATCCAAACTTTGTTATTACTTGGTCTAGTGATAGTCATGGTCCTATAAATGTATGGTATGATTCAAACTTTGTATTTGTAGAAACCATACCTACTGAAACATTTCATGGGCAAATAGGTAATATAACAGCTACTCTTCAAGGTACAAATATAACAGCTACTTTAGTTGTTACAGTAGATGCTAATATAAATGCTCCTATTGTACTATCTACAATTATACCTGTGGATATTAATGATTATAGTCCAGAAAAAGAAAAAATAGAAAATGAGTATGATTCTGTAAAAACAGAAGAAGTAGAGAAAGAAGAAGTTGGAGAAGTTGAACAAGAAGAATTAGAACAAGAAGAAGCTAAAGTTGAAATTATAGAAACAAATAGCGAAAATGAAAATAACGATATCAACTAGAAAATTTCATTAAAATAAGATACGAAAGCATAAAAATTAGAGTATACTGTCAAAACAGTATACTCTAATTTTGTATTTTCATAATTATACCTCTTAAAGATTAAGTAAAACTTGACGATATTCAATTAACTTATAAGTATATAGACACAAAGCCACAAATACCAAAATAAATATAATAAATATTTATTTAAAAAATAATACAATTTTATAGAGAAAGGTTTATAAAATATGGAAAACAGCACAACAAGGAGTTACAAAACCATTTTTAAAATATTTTCTGTATTAATATTTGTATTATTTTCTAATACAAATATTTTTGCGAATACAGTTGTAAATATTACAACAAATATAGATACACAAGCTCGTCAAATTTTAGATGGAACACATCCCGACGTAGCTGGTCTTCCTGCAAATCATTCAATAACAATAAACTTAGGTGCAGCGTGGTCTACAAACCAAACAATAAACGCAAATGAGTTTTTTGAAAATGTAACGATACAAGGGGCAGCTATAAGCAGTACAATTCCTAATGCTGCAGCAAATGCTAATACAAATTTATTAGTTGTAAATAGAAATTTAACACTATACAGTAATATAACACGTGGAGCAACAAACGGAAATGATACAGGTGGTCATACAATTCTCGTGAACCCTACTGGTAATCTTACTACACATGGAAGTGTAGCTGGTCATCATACTACTATCCGTGTAGATGGTGGTACACTTACTATAAATAGTGGTACTATATCCCATGATAACAATGGTAATAATACTAACCACAATAGAACAGGTAGGGCTATTGCTGTACAAAATGGTGGAACTATTAATATTAATGGTGGTTTTATTCAATATAGAGACGGTACTACTACTGGTACAAGAACTAGGCGTGGTACAGGTATAGAAGCTACTAATGGTAGCACTGTAAATATGGCTGGTGGGAGTATTAGACATACTACATCGGCTATTTATATAAACAATTCTATACTTAATATAAACGGAGAAAATGTTGCTATATATAACAACAGAAGTACATCTGGAGAAAATTTGCGTGCTGGTGGTATTACAGTATCTGGTAGTAATGCGGTATTTAATATGCGTGCTGGTACAATAGGTGCAGAAGGCACAAGAGTTAATGATGTAAATAATGCAGCTAATAGCTCAAACAATACATCAGGTGGTGTACTTGTAAGAGATGGTGCTAGATTTAATATGTACGGCGGTCGTATAGTTGGTAATATATCTCAAACTGGTTCTCAACATATTGGAGGTGGTGGAGTTGCCGTATCTGGTAATGGAAGTCGCTTTGATATGCATGGTGGTTTTATTCACAACAATGGTAGAATAGGTTCAGCATTTGGATGGGATACTGTAAATACAGCTGGTACAGATGCAGGAGGCGGTGGCGTTTACGTTAGAGACGGTGCAAGATTCGACTTTGTAGGTGGAACTATTTCCAATAACGCTTCACGTCGTGGTGGTGGTATAGCTATAGACGGAATAGGTAGTCTTGTAAATATGGCTGGAAACGCTTTGCTCTACAACAATGTTGCAACTGAAGGATGGAGAACAACTGGAGCAGGAGGTATTTCTGTAGGACACAGCACTATATTTAATATGTACGGTGGAATTATTAGAGGCAACGGTGCTAGTAATGCTGGTAGTTCTAATGCAATAGGTGGCGGTGGTGTACGTGTACAACCTCGTGGTACTTTTACTATGTATGGTGGAGAAATATTAGACAATAGAGTTGGAACAGGCGTTGCTCAAACAGCTTACAATTCTACAGGTTCTGATGTTACACCGGGTAATCATGCAACTCATCATGGTGGTGGTGTACTCGTTTTAGAAGCTGCTACTTTTACTATGTCTGGTGGTTTTATACGTGGAAACCAAGCTGGTATTGGTGCTGGTATTATGTTTACAGGTTCAGGCACTACTGCAAACCCTGCTGCTACAGTAACTATTACCGGTGGAGTTATAACTGAAAACAATGCCACAGCAACAGCTGCAGCAGACGGTGGTGGAGGTATAGCTTCACGTGGGATAAGTAATGCCTCTGCTAGAAATACAACATATACCACACTTAGCATAGGGTCAAACGCAATAATTGCAGGTAATACAATAGGTGGTGCAAGAACGCAAGGTCGTAATAATACAGCTCTTTTTAATACTAATAGTCAAATAAGACCAGGTATAACAACACCAAATTTTAATGTAAATGATGTTCCAAATCCATTTAATAATTTAGACATACGTGTTGGAGGTACTGGTAATGTTTCTGCAGAAGCACCAGAGATAAGAGTATACACTTACCTAAACAATACATTAACGTCAGGTAGTCCAACTCTGCTTCCTACAACATTTGCATCTACTCAAACTGTTGAGGTAAATACAGCACGTGTAACGAATGCTACTTTATCACTTGTGTATAATGAGGAATATATATGGCAAACTACTACATTTCCATCTTTTTTGTATGTATTCGATAGCTTTGCAATACAACCATCTTCAAATCGAATACCACAGGGAGCTACTATAGGAACGCATTATGTAACATTTAGACAGCCATGGTACCATATATCAATAACAGAAAACTTCAGAAGATATGCTATAAATCCTCAAACTGTTACAGTAAACGCACATGAAAATGCTACAACACTAATTCAGACAAATACATTACAACTATCTGCTTCTGTAACAGACAACTTTAATAGACCTTTTCCAGCTGGTGAGGGTACAAGAGTATGGAGCATAGCACTACCAAATGGAACATCTGTTCCAGAGGGAGCAAGTATAAGCGATACAGGTACACTATCTGTAGACCATACAGTTCCTGCAGGGACTATAATACGTGTAACGTATACTATTACAGGTGAACATACACCTCCTGTTACAGTATCTGGTTTTAGAGATATAACAATAGAATCTATACAACGTGTTCCAACAGAAATAATATTATCTCCAAACAATGTAGAAGTATATCAAGGAGACACACAAGAATTTACAGTAGTTGTAAAAGACCAGTTTGGTGAAACTATGCAAACTCCAGAAGGTATTATATGGAGAGTAGAATATAACCAAACAACGTATTCAGGTGTTACGATAGATGAAGATGGTAAAGCTGAAGTTGCACATGATGCAACTGTAGGTAGGACAGTAGCAATTATTGCAGAATTAGAATACAACAATACTACAATTACTGGAACAGCTAACCTAACAATAAAATATACAGAGCGTATACCTACAACAATAGTTGTTACCCCATCTAATGCAAATGTAAATCAATCTAGTACACAGCAGTATACTGTAATAGTAAACGACCAGTTCGGAAATGTAATGCCTACGCAAACAGAAATTACATGGTCGGCTACGTACAACAATGCAGCATATAGTTATGTAACAATAGATAGTAGTGGTTTAGTAAATGTTGCTTATAATGCTACTATTGGTAGAGTTGTTACCATTACAGCTACACTTGGTAAAGGTGCAAATCAAATTACTGGTACAACTACTTTAACAGTTGTAGAAACAACACGTATTCCATATGAAATAATTGTTACTCCAAACCCGCAAAATATAGACCAAGGAGATAATTATACATTTACAGCTGTGATATATAGCCAATTCGGAGAAGACATTACATCAAATCATACAATAGTATGGACAACGAGTAGACCAATTACAGAAATAACAACTAGTGCAGCAACATCAAACTTAAATAGTCAAGCAAAAGTAACAATAGCTGAAAACGCACCACATGGTCAAGCAATATTGTACGCAACAGTAGGTACAGGAGCTAACCAAGTACAAGGAACGGCTATAATAAATATACAAGAAGTAATAACAACACCTCCACAAGACCCAAATATCCCAAAAAATATATTAATATCTCCAAGTTCTTTAATAATGCCTTTGGGTGGTTTTGCACAGGTTACAGCACAAGTTTTGAACTATGCAGGAGATGTAATAACAAATCCAGATTTTGTTATTACTTGGACTAGTGATAGTCATGGTCCTATAAATGTATGGTATGATTCAAACTTTGTATTTATAGAAACAATACCTACTGAAACATTCCATGGGCAAACAGGAAATATAACAGCTACTCTACAAGGTACGGATATTTTAGCTACTTTAGTTGTTACAGTAGATGCTAATATAAATGCTCCTATTTTGCCACAGAATGAATATGATTTTGAAGAAGTAGAGGAAGAGTCTGAAGACCAAAACGAAATAGTAGAAAATGAATATTATTTAAAAAATGATGAAGAATATTTAATCTACGAAAAAAATATATCATAAAATTAAAAACCTAGGCGATTTCTAAAAATCGCCTAGGTTTTTTAAATAGTCTAAAAAAGATTTATCATTTTAATACTACGTTCATCTCGTCTATACTTGTATATATTCATTGTTAAAAAATCTTTTCTCTCAGTATTTTTTGCTTCTCTTTTAATAATTTCTTTAAAATCATTAAGAGATATACTGCTTGTAGCATGAACCATAACAAATCCAACTTCTATCATCATAATATATAAATCACTCTTCATAATATGTGCAAGAGTTCTTAATACATTTGGATAAAATACTGCTGTTGCAGCGTTAATATTATTTTCCAAACCTAATTGGTATACATTACCTAGAGTGTTTTTTTTACGAACTTCTTCTTTCATAAAATAATATTTTTCTGTTTTTCCAGTATTAAAATCAAAGTAAGAAATATAGGGTTCATAATTTTTAACTGTATTTTCCATAGCTAAAGACATTACTTCATCTTTATCTACTTGCCATTTAGTTAAAAGTGAACGATTAATTTTTGCTGTAGCTAATCCATTTTCATCATTTGAAAGTAATGTATATAGTACAAGAGCTATATCTCCATTTTTTGTATATATATGGTCTTCTAATATTTTTTTATTATCATTATAATTAATTGGTCTAATTATCAAGCGTTTTTTTATATCTTCATAATCTTCCATAATATCCATTACTTCAGTTACTTTTTGAACATAAAATTCTTCGCTATTTTCTATTCTATTTAATTCATCTGCTACTATACTACCCAAAGATTTTCCCAAAGCATAGTCATCGTATGCTTCAGCAACTCTAATACCTAATGAAATACTACTTTCTTTTTCTTCATTTTTATTTACAATATATATAACATCATACTTCGTTTCATCATTTATTTGCCTTACGTCGTACTCAACAGTATAGCCAGCTTCAAAAAAAATCTTACTAAAAGCATCGTGTAGATATTCTTTAAATTCATCATAAGACATTAAATTTTCATTATTTTTAACATGTTCTGGGTATAATCCTTTTTCGTATAATAGCGTGTTCATAAAAACATTAATTTCATCCATGTCTGTAATACCCATACCCTCGTAAGGAGTTCCTAATAATACTGGCTCTGGAACTTCTCTAGCTGCATGGCTAAGTATATCATGATGCTCTTTCAAATTATGTTTTTCTACATATCTCTCAAAAAAAGCAATACCAGCAAAAAAATTTGGCAATTCATCTTGTTTTATAATTGGTATTACATTATTTTCAATTTCTTCATCTTCTGGAATAATTATTGTAAATGCTATATTTGGTAAACGCTCCCCTCTTACTTTTTCATATTCTTCTTTAAAACTTTCAGGTAATAGCCTTAATTGTTCCATTTTAGGTATAAATCCCATACCAAAAAAGCTACTTATTGAGAAAAGTTCCAACTCTAGTTCGTCTATTATTGTTTCTTTTGTACGACCTATTTGTATATTATCTTTTTCCAAAATTCACACCTCCGAAAATAAGAATTATTTATTTTTTATAAAATTTGCTATCAGGGTGATGCTCTAAACCATCTAAAACAACCCCATAAAAATATCTTGCAAAAAATGGTGTAAGATAAAAAGCAATAACGGTAGTTATAGACATACTTAAAAGTTCTTGGAATAACCTTGAAAAAGTCCTATACCGACCTATCTCAACAGCTTCCATAAGACATGCTAAAACAACAATATACACAGATACCCTTGACCAAGTACCCAATTTATCAATAGAAGTATATTGTTTTTTATCAAATACACTAGTGCTTGCAACCCAAACAACAAATGCAACACCAACAACAGTAAAAATCAATCTATTATTTTTACTAAGTATTTGTCAAGAAACTTTAAATTTTCTACCAAGTTGTGTTTATTAAATTTAAAGTTGCTATTTTGTAAACTACTAATTTTATTTTCATCTTTGTTGTTACTTTCGCTATCATTCATTGATATTAATCCCCCTAGATTATTTTATTTTTTATTATTTTGTTAACAAGGTTTCCTTGCCACCAAACTGTGCAATATAGTGTTTCTCTCCATTTATAGTAATACTAGATATTGATAAGTTATCATCTACAACATGGTTAGTAATATCCTGCTGTGGTATTAATTGTTGTGGTACGTTTATTATCTCCCCCTGAGAATATGTATAACTAGTTTTTGGTATTTCATAGTTTTCTAGAGTGTTGTTATTTTGTGAACTGCTAAGAAAACTATTATCATACGGATTTTGTCCAAATGGAGATGATTTTGCTTTTTCTTTATTTATATTCTTATTTTTCTTACTAAAACTAAATAGTCTACTTGATTTGCCTGTTTTTTTCGATTCCGTTCTAGCCTCTATTTTGGCTTTTTTCTCTAATTTTTTATTTTTCTTAACCTCTTCTTTCTTTAGCTTTTTTTCTAATTTTGTAGATTTTTTGGTATTGATTTTAGTATCAGCAAAATTAATATTTGTTTTAACTGGTTCTAGTGCAAGTTTAGAAGTATCGAATGTCTTAGAAATAGTTAACTCTTTTGGAGCACTAATTAAGTCTGAATTTTTAAAATTAAGAGAATCACTTTGTTTAGGCTCTCTTACTTTTACATAATCTCTAAGCATTTCGGAATATTTATCTCGTATTGTATAAATACTTGATTGCTCGGATAAATCCCACAAACCTAACAAAACACTTTGCCAATCCTTATTATTTGGGCTACCCGTTAAAGACCTAGATAATTTATAAACACTTTTACTCAGCTCTTCAGTAGTAAAAAACTCATCGTATGTTGGAATATATATCATACGTACTTTTTTTGTTTTTGGATTAAAATAAATATATTTTTCATCTACCAACAGATTTTGAGGATTTAAAAAATAATCATAGCTTTGTATAAGAGATTCTGTCAAATTTACCATAATTTCTAAAAAATCTAATGGTTTTATGTTAGAATATGTCTTAATAGGTATAAAACCATGACCCATTATATCATAACTAAAACTTTTTACACCATCAATTTCTTCAAAATTAAGAGTCGGTATAAAATTTGGTCTTGAAAATAAAATAGTACGTAAGGAGGTACTGTCTATATTTTTTACGTTTATTATTAAATAATCTTTTCCTGCTCTTGTTTCAAAATTAATAATTTCATCTAAATTTATCATATTGTGTCCTTTTTATATTAATTTATATTCATCTTATTGCACTAATAAAAACAAAATAACCCAAAAAACCAAGTAATATTAAAAAAATTTTAAATAAGATATTAACTTTAGTTTTGTTTCTGTTATTCTCTTTGTTTTCTGGTCGGTTTTTATATAAAATAACAATTAATAAAATTAATAAACCGATTCTAATATAGCCTTTGAACTCATTTGATAAATTTTCTATTAGCATAGATATATATATATCAAATCCAACTACTCCAAGTATTCCTCCAATAATAGAAGGTGCAATTATAAAAATATGAAATAGACCATTGCCTAGATATTTAACTATTTCACTTTTAGGTACTAATGAATATTCAATTTGTTCAATAATATTTTTATATTTTGGACCTCTAAAAATAAATGAAGGTAGATTATTTTCATCATATCCAAAAAGAAAAGCATCTGAAACTTTACCAGGATTTTTAGATAAGTCTGACATTATAAGACTAATATTAGGAATATTTCCAGTAGTTGTTCCGAATATATTTGTTGTTTTAATACCATATTTTGTTTTAAGAAAACTTTTCTTCCCACGTGGATATAAAAATTCACCATATATAGGATGAGGGTCTATTATACCCTTAAAATTTATCTTGGGTTCATTAGTATGATTCTTGTACTTATATTTATCATAAAATTTCTTTTTAAGTTCTTCACTCCAGCTACTAATTTTCGGATAAAATCTCCCTTTTTCATCAATAGCGATTACACAAATTTCATTTTTATCATTCATGTACCCTTTTATCCCTTTAGATTCACGTTCCCTATGCCTTTTATTCCATTCTTCTTCAAGTCTTTTTACAGTAGATATTTCATATTCTTGTAATCTCATTGTATACCTCTAATTATACCTTGGCATCATAATATAAAACCAACCTGCGTAATTTTCCACAGGACCTACTCCATTTTGTAATGGCATAGCATTTAAAAATTGTGGTTCTATAACTATTTTTCCTACAAAATCTTCTAGTGGATGAGGATATGAATTTACACTTATATATCCCCACAAACCATTTTGTTTTACTGGTGCAAGGTTCGTTCCTGTACTTTGTGCATCTTCATAAATAAAATCTATTACCATATTGCCCATACGGTCTACAAGTCCCCAAGCCTCGCCATTAGATACAGCAGCTAATCCATTTTCTTCAAAAAAAGGTTTAGCATTTGTAAAAGGTCCTGCTATTATTTCACCTTCTATACCCCACATATAATAACCAATACCTTGATTTACAAAAATCCTACCACCTACAAAAGAACGACCATCACTATCTACAGCTATACTTTGGTAAATATGTTCACTAGTCAAATTGACAGGTCTACCACTTCTATCTTCTATACCCCACAAATTATTTTGCTTTGTGATACGTACACCGCCTAAAGGTCTACCGATAAATTGATACTCTGCTATACCTAAATCTATACTAAAATTATCTGGTATCCAAGTAGCCTGTACATAATTATTACTACTTGGCAATCTTATAGCAAAATTTGCACCATCAAAATTTTTAATATCACTACCATAAAAGCTAGCTACACTTTGGCGTTCTCTAAAATTATTAATAATTTCTAAAACTCCATCATTTTGAACAACTACATAACCACCTATAAAGTTTGTAACATAATCGAAACTAGGAGAAATAACTATTTGACCTATACTGTTTACAAAACCCCATTTATCTCCTTGCCTTACACGACCAGCATTATTTAAAATAATACTAGCATAATCGAAAGTAGCAGTACGTGGAACAAAGGCATACCTATAATTTACATATAGTTCTAACAACCTTGTATCTTCTGTATGAGTCCACCCATTGTTTAGTAATAATATTATATTTTGAACATTTGCTATATCTTTATCAAGATAATATAAATTCAAATACAAATCTGCTAAACTTTGCCCATTTGGAGGAGTCTGATTATAAATTAATCTTTGCAAAACAGACCTGTAGTTATTTCTATCACCAATTTCATAATATACTTCTGCTAACTCATATAGATAATCGGGATTTGGAATTTCTGTTACTGCTATAGCTTCATTAAAAGAAGCAATAGCTTGAGTATACAATCCATGGTTTAAATAATCCCTAGCTCTACTCATAATAGAATTTTGTTCAAAAATTAGCCTAGCATCAGCCGTTAAAAATAAGTTCCATGTAAAAGTAACCAAGGCTGTGCATAATAGAAATGTAAGTATTTTTATCGATTTGTTCATATATGCCTCTACAAAATAGCTATTAAATAAGCAAGTAATGTACCTGCAAATAAAAATGGCCCTAGTGGTAAATGACTTTTACGTGTTAGTTTTTTTAACCATATACCAATAACAGAGTATAAAGAACAAATAATCAAAGCTAAAAAAACAGCAGTAAATGAATAATAAGTAGTTAATGATAAACTTAGAACAAAGGAAAGTTTAACATCTCCACCACCAAGGCTACGCTTACTTACATAATACATAATTAAAAATAAAATTCCCATAGAGAAAGCCCCTATTAAAGAAAATGTAAGAGTTTCAAAATCTCCAAAAAAAGCAAACGAAAAAAACAGCATAAGTGTACGTAAAATAAGCCAAGCAAGTAATATGCTATTGGGCAATGTATACGTTTTATAATCTATAATAGAAAGCCATGCCATAAATATCATGGTCATATACATAGATATAGCATTAAATATATTAAGATTATTAATTGTTACATATAGCGTTGCTATGGATAAGGCTATTAATAGTGCTATAATTGTAAACAGCCTACCTACTTTAGTAAGAGATAATATAGCAGATATCGGATTTATTATGCTACCTTGATTTATTTGTTCTATTATTTTTTGTTCTTCCATAGCTATTTGTCCTTATATTTTTATTTAAGTCTAATTTTGATTTGGAGATTGTCCAACTAGTTTAAGCAGATACTCTGGTATTTTACTCGGGAAATCTCTTATTGTAGTTCTTAAATTTCGTATATCTAATCTATCACCACTATAATGTCTAATTAAATCAAATCCTAAATGTAAATTGCTAAGATTTGCTCCTTGATTAAGTATTCTTGCTGTAGAAGATGCCCGATGTTCAAAAACATTTGAAGTAATACCGATAAAACTTAAATTTATAGGCATTCGTAAACTCTGTGTTGCATTTACTGTTAATAAATCACCTACAATAAAATTCTTTATATAATTTATTTCAATATCTATTACTCCACCCAAACCACCTACAATACCTACTCTAGCATATTGTCTTACACGATTTTCTACCTCTGCTTTAAAACTTGCTTCAGTTGCAGGATAAAAAGGATTACCTAAACCAGAAATAAAATTTACATAAGGATTAGTATTTATATAAGTATAATCTCCCACAAAAGGGTCTATTTCATCAAATATTCTTGATGAGTTATTTAACCAAGAGGCACCTTGTATTGTTGCTCTTGCAACAGCCCCATCAAGTACAACTCTTTGAGTAATAATAAGACTAGATACAAGAAACATAAGCCATATTAATATTATTATGGGGAAATATATTGCCATCTCTACAACAAGAATACCTTTTTGCTCTTGCTTTAGTTCTCTTATTTTTCTTTCTAATGTCATACATAACCTCTATTTTTCAAAATAAGGAAATAATCCAGTCCACTATAGTTTTGTAAATATTCGCATACCAACTCATTATTATTTCAGCAATCTTAATAAACCAATATACCAAAATAGCAATAAATTCTATATTCATAGCCCAATCTCTTATAGTTACAACAATGCTTATACCCCAAATACCCTCAATAAAAGTATGTATGACAACTGAAAGAAGCACTATCCATACTACAATGTGTATTATTAATTTTTCTTTAAATCTTTTTCTAAAAACTTCTTCTATCATAATCAAAGCCTCTATTTTATAAGTAGGGGTAAATAATATTACCCCTACTTATTAACTTCTACTAATTACCCCAGTTTGCATTGTCGCTATTTATTGTACCTTGTTCATTTAAAATTTGGTCTATCATTTCTCCTATCCATGGACCTAACCAAGCCCACAAAGCAGCAGCAATAATTACAACGATAAGTATAAGTAATATTACCTGTATTAGCTCCATACCTCTTTGGTCGTTTTTGAAACGTTGCATTTCTGTGTATAAGCCCAAGCAGGCTTTATCAAATAATTTCTTCATGTTTTTACTCTTTCTTTTGTTTTTATTTTTTAATCTAAGCTATTCGTTACCCAAAATATATAGCGGATGTGCTCTTCTTGTTATTGTATCTATTAATGTTCCGTTGCTATCAAAAACTCTAAAACTAACATATATTTCTTCATTTTCAAAAGCATTGTTTGTTTGTCTATTTAGCTCTGTAACAAAATGTTCTCCGAATAATGCAATATCACCTTGAGGTCTGCTGGTACCTACATTTTGATGTATAGCAACTTCTAAAGACTCTGAAATATCCAATAAGGCTTCATAAGATACATTTTCATCAAAATATATATCAACAAAAGCACCAAATCCTTCGTTTCTTTCATAATCTGGTACAAAAGCAAAATTAGTATTGAACCTTACATATGGTCTCAACGGTTCTCCTTCTGGATGATGTCTAGTTAAAGCAGCCAAAAAGAAATTGGATGCTCTCGCTTGAAAGAAACTAGACCTATTGTTAATATCAGTCCAACTATAGCTAAGTCTATGAGGAAGTGAATTACCAGAAGAAATTGCATTTTCCATTTGGTATAAAAACTCTTCTCTATCAAAATCACCATTTTCATATATAAAATTGACAAATAGAGAGTTTAAATCTTTACCTGAAATTTCATTAGTTCCACTATTATCTACGTTGTTATTTGCACCTACAGTTGTTACAGCATTATTTTCACTTGCATTATTTTGTGTTGTCTGAGAATTTTGGTTATTTTGATTTACTAATTGTGGTTGTGGTGTTTGATTATTGCCAGCACCACCACAACCAATTAATAAAAAAACAGTTCCTATCAATGTTACAAATAGTTTTCCTAATCGATTTTTCATAATATCCCTTTCACAATTAATTACTATTATTACTATTCAAATTTACTACCATCTCCAACCCATGCACGTGTTACAACAGTTTGACTTGCTTGTGTAGTAAGCCATCTGCTTTCTGGCACTATAAAAAATGGAGCAAAACTTATATTATAATCTATTGTAATTTGCATTTCGTCGGAATTTTGACCTACAAATATCATTGTTCTAGGTCTGTATCTAACTCCATCGATACCTCCTACTATAGTTGCTCCTGAATTTCCAAGTATAGTACCCGGACTCCATTGCCATGTTGCAAAACTAATACTTTCTGTTATAACAGGCATACGCTCCAAATATTCAAGACCATTTAGCCATCCATCTACCTCCATATATCTCCAAAAAAACATAGGAGCTATAAAATTACCGAAAGCAGCACTCATACCAACTATAGCAGCTTCATTTGCAGCCGACCCAAGCAAAGAAAGTAAAATAGCAGCTGGTTTATCTTTAAACCTTTTGTATATTTCAATTAGAGATTGAGTACTATTTGCCATATCACTTGCTGTAAGTTCAATTAAGTCCTTAAACTCCAAAGCACTATCTACCCAATTTACGACCTCTAGTTGACTTGAACCTGACCCGGGAATAGTATTTACTAAATCCTCAGTACCACTTTGAACATCGGAAATTCCAGATAGCATATCTGCTATTTCTTCCAAACTACCGTCTAGCCTATTTTCAAATCTCATTGCACCTGTTATTCCAATTACTTCTAGTGCATGGGCATAAAAAGAAGTTTCTAATGCTGATTGAGTAAGGGCATGATGTATACGCAATTGTACCGAAGCTAAGTTTACCCAAGAAATTATTACACCTGTAAACATTAGAAATCCAACAAAAGTGATTAGTGTTTCTATTGCTATAAGTCCTCTATTATCTCGCCTATACATTTAATACCCCCTTGTAGCAGTTGCTTTGGCAGAATTTATTCCAATACCTCTAGCCAATGCGTTATTACCAATAAAGAAATGGTTAAACTCTACTTCTACACTAGCCCTTGTTAGAACATATGCTTCACTTAGTTTAAAATGATGAGGATAATTAGGAACACTACCATCATTTAAATGATAGTTCATATTTAACTCTATAAGAGTAGCTATATTGTTAGTAATATAGTCCAAGCCAAGAGGAAAAACAGAAAGTAAAAGTAAATACATACGTAAATATTCATAATAATATGAGCCTTTACCTTCACTAGTTGCTGTAGCAGGGTCGTGCTGTATGCCTCTTATTTGCGTACCCCAAACATTTCTATCTCCAACTCTAGGCATATGATTAATTCCTGTTCTAAAATGCCCATCCTCTATGTCAATTGACTTAAACATAGGCACTCTTTGACCAGCAAGCAATGTTCTAATATCTAACCTAGTTTCTTCAAATACAAGTGCTGCTGTATATATCTTTGCAGCTATTGCACCTACTTTACCCAAACCCATTTTTACCATTTTTATTTTTGTATTTCTTATTTCTCTACTTTTTAATACAAATAAAAAATTTGCTGCAGCTCTTTGTACAGTTATTGTTGCTATTGCTGCATTTACATTTCTCTGTGCAGCAGACCTACCATTTCTATCTCCGTTTATTCCAAACAACAAAAATTCTAATTCTGCACCAAACATATAGTGCATACGTTCGTCTATAGGTATACCAGATAAGTTTCTTTCTGCTTTATCATTTGGACTTTGGCTATCATTTTCTGAACGATTTCGTAATTCTCCGTTTATCATACGTCTATTAGTTGTAAAATTGCTAAACATTTGTACACCATATTCTACAGTAAGCAAACGATTTACGGGGAAATCGAGTAAAGCCAAAGAAGAATCTAAATAACTTTGCGTGCCTGTGCTTGTTCTCGTAGCTCTAGGAATAATGTCCTTTTCGTCTAAAGCCCATGCAAAAATAGCATTGCTTTCAAAAAAATCATCTATTCCATCTATCCCTAAACGAGTTTGAAACCCATCGGGTACACTCCTACCAACCAAATTATGCCTTGGTGCAATCCTATCACTAGAAACATAATCCTCATTTAAATGGTCTGTATCCCTTTCAGATATTGCACTTTTTACTTCCCCATTTTCTAAATCTAGCCCCATCTCTTCAGTAATTCTATTATACTCTTCTTCTGATAAACCTAGGCTATTATGAACAATTCTATATATTAAATCTCGTATTTCATCTGTAGCGTATTTTTCTATCTCAAAATTTAATGAATTTTCATCTGCAGTTCTAGGTGAATCTATTATAGATTCTAAAGCTGTAGCTAAATCGTTCAATATTCTTTCATTTTCTGTTTTAAACTTCTCGCCATGTTCTTTTAACAACTCATCTAATATAACAGGTGGTCCATGTTCCGTATCACTCAATAATTCATCGAAAAAACCTAATAGCTCATCTACTATAGCTGGAGAGTATGTAATTCCCCTCCCTGCATTCAATCTTTCTCTAGCAGCCTCTATTTTGTCTTTTACTTCTTTGGCTTTTTCATCAATTTTTTCAGAAAGTTCTCTTACTTCTTCTAAAACTTCTTTGCGAATATTTACAGTGCTTAAAATACTACTTGCTCTAGCTACTATACGGGCTTCCAAAACTGCTATTTGAAGAGCTAATTCGGCTTTCTCTTCTTCTAAATCTTCTAGTTCAGCTTCCAAAGCATATACTTCAACTAATATTTGTTCTTCTCTTGGAGTAGTTATTAAACCACCATCATCATCGTATTCTGGTGATATAGAAGATGCCTCACTCCACAAATCTTCAATTTGTGATTTTATAGCTTCAATTGCTGCCTCTACTTCATCGAGCCTAGATAACAAAGATTTAAGCTGAGATATATCCTCTTGTAAAGGCGGTATATAATTATCCTGCAAATCTTTCATATCTTCTTCAAAACCTATATAAAGTAGTTCTAAATCTCTATAATATTTTTGCAAAGTGCCTAAGCTGTCTAATACATCGTTAAAAACTTCTTCTTGAAGAGCTGCATCGTTTGCTGCATTTTCTAACATTAAGTCTGCTACTGAAGAATTTAATGCAGTCTTTATTAAATCAGTTTGTAATAGTGCTCTAAGAGACATATATCTATTAATTTGATGCCTTAACTGAGCAAGATTGTTTAAAGTATAGTGGTCATCTTCTCCAAATCCTAAGTCTACATATACGATATTACCTATTCCGAATAAGTTAAAATTTGGAGTATGTAATCTACCACCATTTTCATTTAATCCTAAACTTCTATGAGCAACAATATTAATAAAACGCTCTATCTCGTCAATATCTGAAGTTCCCAAAAGCCCATAAACTTCAAATAAAAGGCTATTGTAGTATGCCAAAGCAGAATTAGCCACCAAATAAGCCACATTTTGAACTTGGCTACGTACCATGTTCATTCTTGCAAAGTCTACCATTACTCCTGTAAATGCCAAGGTAGGAATCATTATAAGAACTACAAAAACATTTACACTACCTTGTACACCTATTCTGATGATTCTTTTAATGATATCATTCATATATCACTCCCTCAAAAATTTCCTTATTTAAATCTTCTGAACATTTAGTACATCACCCCCTTTAATAAAATAAAAAATTAAATTAAAAACCCATATTGCTCATACCCATAAAAATAGGTACTCCTATTAGTAAAATAATACCAAAAAATATAATAACCATAGGTAACATTAATTTACTTCTAGCTTCTTCTCCCAATTTTTTTGCTGTGTTTTTGCGTTCTAACCATACATCTGCAGCTAATTCTGCTAAAAATTCACTTAAAGCATCATTACCTCTTGTTAAATTTTGAAGTATACTAGTACCGAGTCTTGTTGTATCCTGTGTACCACATCGTTTTATAAAACCATCTAATGCTATAGCAGGATTAAAACCATTGTTTATTTCTGCACTTGTTTGCCTCATTTCTCTAAACAATGCCGAAGTTCTCTCTTTTGGTCTACATATTTCATTCCAAGCATTAAACACCTCCATACCAGAGCTTGTTAATAAAGCAAGTTCTGTAACAGCCTGTGCAAAATCAGAAATAATTTCTTTTTTACGTTTAGTAGATTTGCTTTTTAAATCTTCATATAATGCAAAAGATAAAAGTACAGCCAATCCGAGTCCACCAAAAGAAAGAGACAAGCCCAAACCATTATTGCCATTAGCATAAAACAAAACTCCCAAAACAGTTATTAAGCCACCTCCACCTATAGCAATACTTATCATATTAGCAAGTAAATAACGAGTATTGTGTACAGCAAATTCCCTACCTTTTAAGTCTGCAAAAAGTTTTAATATTTTTAAAAAAAAGGGTTGGTCTCCTGTAATATTAAATCTTTGTAGTAAACTAAAACCGGGTAAAGCTAAAAAATTAATACCGTTGTAATTACCTTCTTCCAACTTTTCTATATAGCCTTTTATTTTTATGGCTTTTTTTTCTATACTTTTTGTATTATTTCGTAGTTTAAACCAGTGTAATTCTAATCCTTCTAACTGCCCCAACTTTTCTTTTATGTAGTAATATTTAAGTTCTAGCTCTACATATTTTTCTCTATGTCTACGTAATGCAAAAGCTGCAAGTTCTTTTTCATGTTCGTATGCTGCAGTAAATAAAAGAAAATTCCAAAAAATCAGGAAAACTGTACCTAATGAAAGCATAATTATAAGACCTATAAATATCATATCTCACCTCTATACTTTAATATTTGCAAGTTTTCGACCTAGGGCATATGCTCCTATAAAAATACCAATTGCAATAGTAGCAACAACATTGCCAACAGGAGTAAACAAGCTAGACATTAAATCTCCACCCATAAAACCCATTACAGCTACAATAAGTATAGGAACTAAAGCAATAATATTAATTTCCATAAGAGCTCCACTAGCTAGTGTTTTAATCTCTGTTTCTATTTCTATTTTATCTGACAATATTCTTTGGGTACGTATAACAATTTCGCTTGTTTTATCGCCTTTACCTTCTATCAATTTGTAAACATTAGCAAACAGTATTATGTCTTGTAAACCACTTCTCTTTGCAAAATCTTCCAAAGCTTCACCTATAGTCTCCCTATTAGAAAATTTCACGATAATAAGGTTTACTTCTTTTGCAATATCTGACTGTTCTGAATACATTAGCCTCATATCCTCTAGTGCATTAATAAAGGCATCTAAGTCTGTACTACCTGCTTGTAAACTAACTACTAAACTTTCAAGCAAACTTTTAAATTGCCCCATTAGCTTTTTTAGTCGTTTTGCTTTAGCCATATTAATATTTAAAACAATTGCCATAGGTACCATAAATATGGCAATAATAGTTGACAATATAATAGACCTATAAAAAAGCCAAAGTACACCAAAAAATATTGCATACCCAAATACTCCAGCAACAATATGAGCGATTAAAGGTAAAGCTGTTTTATTGTAAGGTTTAACAAAAAAGTTGATTCTATTTCCTATGTTTATTTGCATATCCATTAAATATCCTCGTAAATACCAGCACTTAATAATTTTTCTTTGTTTACAAAAGGGTTTTTAGTACGAGTTAATACTCCATCTACTTTTTCTACCGTTGTTTTATCGCTTTCTATAAAAGTATATATTGGATTTAATTTTATTTGCCCACTTACATGGTCATATTTTAGCACTTCTACAATTTCCATAGTTTTTCTACTATGGTCTCTCAAACGAGATAGCTGTATAATAATATCTACAGCCGAAGCAATTTGTTGGCGTATTGCCTCTAGTGGCAAATCTGCTCCACGTATAACCATAGTTTCTAGCCTACTTATCATATCTTTTGCAGAATTGGCATGACCTGTAGAAAGACTACCATCATGACCCGTGTTCATGGCTTGCAACATATCTAAGGCTTCTCCGCCTCTTACTTCACCTACCACAACTCTATCTGGTCGCATACGTAAAGCAGATTTTATAAGGTCTTGTATATTAATCTCTTTTGCATCTTTATTTGTAGATACTTTAGTTTCCAATCTAACAATATTTGGTATCGATTTTATTTGTAATTCTGCCGAATCTTCTATTGTAATAATACGCTCTGTTTTAGGTATATAATTGGATAAGGCATTTAAAAATGTAGTTTTACCACTGCCAGTACCTCCACTTACAAATATATTAAACCTTGCTTTTACAAGCATTTCTAAAACATGGGCTACCTCTTTAGGAAAACTTCCGTATGCAATTAATTTGTCTACTGTCATTGGAGTTTTGGGAAACCTACGTATTGTTACCGTTGCACCATCCAATGCAACAGGTGGCATTACAACATTTACCCTACTACCATCTTCAAGGCGTGTATCTACAATAGGATTGCTTTCGCTTACACTTCTACCTGCCTTTTGTACAAACAATGTAATAATACGACTCAAATCTTCTTTACTTTCAAATTGTCTATCGTATCTCAATTGTTTTCCGTTCTTTTCTATAAAAATTCTATCATGACCATTTATCATAATCTCTGTTATGTCTGGGTCTCTTACTATTTCATCTAATATTCCTAAACCTCTTATAGAATCAAAAACACCATTAGCTATGAAAGACATATCTTTAAAAGATATTGGCTTATTCAACTTTTCTATTTGTGTTTCTATAACATTTCGCAATTCTTCATTTGTATATAAAACTAACCTTGGGTCCCCTTGTATACCCAAAGATAAGTCGCCTATTAAATTACGCTTTACCTCAAAAATTATTTGGTTTCTTAAAGTTTTATTTTCTTCTTTAAGCTTGTCTATTGGTTTACTTTGGGCTTCCATTCCTCTTTTATCGTACCTCGTAAAATATTTTCTATTTGAAACAAAGCATTATCAGTATTTAAAAAACTTGGTACCCGAATCGTACTTTTGCATCTATAATTTGTGTTTTGTACATTATGTATCTGGGTTTTATTAAAAACGATATTTATCTTGTCCGAAAAATTAGCAAAATGTGTTTCTTTAAAAAACATTTCCAATTTAAAATTAGATACCCCGTGACTATCAGTTACTAAAAAAATTTCATCGGCACATTCAAATACCTTATCATTAAAATAATTAAAGCCACTTCCCAAATCTATTACAAGTAAATCAACTTCATTAGCAGTCCTAGCCCCACTTATAAAAGTTTCTATTTCATCTGGTGTTATCTGAGACACTTCTTCTAACAATTTAAACTTTTTAATAAAATTTACACCTGTATTGTCTCGAGTTTTTATAGTGTCTACCCCAGCCCCTACCATTCCATGTTCTGTAATTATTCTAAAAATATCCGACAAACCACCGCTTTTACCATACAAATCTTTAAAAAATACATCTGTACTATTGAAATGTTCAAAACTTACATAAAGAGGATTTATACCTGCACCAGCTGCAGCTATAGCAAAAGCACTTGCAATCGTAGAAGTACCAGAACCGCCTACCTGTGAATAAAAAGCACAAACAACAGCATTACTAATAGCTTTTCCTCCAAAACGTTTTGCATAAACCATAAGAAACTTATCTAGCATAGCAGATACTCTCTGATATTTATAAATCCAAACAGTGTGAGGAAAATTTTCATATGGGATATTATCTAGACTATCATTATCAGTTAAAATCATAATAATAGATGCACAATCTTTTACTGTAGGAACTATATTTTCATCAATTAATGCTATGTGATATCTAGATGTAATTTTTTCTCTTTCTAATTTAGATTTGTCGGTAAATAAAGATATTTCTAAAGAATCTCCCGTGGCTAAATTAGTTTTTGATAATATATCTTTTAAACGTATTGCATAACTAGTATCTTCGCTATAAACTAACATACGTATAATCATTATTTTCTCCTTTTTTTAAAATTATGAACTGCTTTCCCTAAAAACAAATACTACCCAACAAATTATAGTAAAAACTTTAAAATTCAAAATTTTTGACTTTTTTTTGACTTTTTTTTGACTTTTTTTTGACTTTTTTTTGACTTTTTTTTGACTTTTTTTTGACTTTTTTTTGACT
>WRGD01000121.1 GCA_009787355.1 Defluviitaleaceae bacterium
AAAGGTCTATTCTTTGAAGATAAAAATACTATAAATAGAGGTTTAGATAAGTTAAAAAAATTAGGTGAAAATAAACTTCATGAAATAATGTCAAAAGTAGTAGAAGATTATGAAAAAAGATGGGAGGGCTTTTAAATGTTTTTTTTATATTTAATTAAACCTTTTGATTGGATAGGTGGTGGTGGTGGCAGTGAAGATAGACCACCAGCACAGTAAAATAAACTTTACGAAATATTGTTAAAATTGATATAAAAAATAAATAAAAATATTTGCAAAAACCAAAACTTTTTAAAATGAAAATGTTTTGGTTTTTTTTATAAATTTATATTAAAAATAACTTATGAATATCTTAAATCTCCTAAAAAGATTTTTGTAAATATTCAGAATAGAATTTTTTTATTTGTTTTTTTGCTTTTCTTATTCTGACAAATGTTTTACTTTTGTTTTAAGAAAAGAAAAAAATTTCATTTCTAATTTGATGTTTTAGAAATTCTATTTACAAAATTCGCAATATGTGTTAAAATAAAATTACTAGTTAAAATTTTAACTAAAAACAAAACTGTTATTAATTGGGGGGTGTATTAATGAGCAAGTACGAAAATCTAGCAAAACTTATAGTCCAAGGTGTAGGAGGAAAGGAAAATATAATTAGTTTAACCAACTGTATAACAAGGTTACGATTCAAATTAAAAGATGAAAGTAAGGCAGATACCGAAAAATTACAAGATACAGAGGGTATTATAAAAATATTGTCAGCTGGTGGTCAGTATCAAGTAGTTATTGGTAACCATGTTTCAGATGTAAAATCTGCTGTCGACGAAGTTATAGGTGTAATACCAGTATTAGAAGAAGATAATGATAGCCCAAAGGGAAATTTATTCGACCGTTTTGTAGATATGATAAGTGGCATATTTACACCTATACTTGCTGTATTATCTGCTTCTGGTATGATAAAAGGTCTTGGGGCAGTGCTTGTTTTTGCTTTGGGCTACCAATTTCAATCAACTTCAACATATGCAGTAATCAATGCAATTGGTGATGGTTTGTTTATGTTCTTACCTATATTTATTGGTTACACAGCAATGAAAAAATTCAAAGGGACTCCTTTTATTGGTATGATGATAGCTACTGCTCTTGTATACCCAGGATTTTTAGATGGCTCGGCTACTGCTACATTTGGTCAACTTGATTTTTTTGGTATACCATTTTCTATACCTATGGCGGGATATGCTTCTACAGTTATGCCAATAATAGCTTCAGCTGCATTTGGTTCATATGTAGAACGTTGGTTAAGAAAAATACTACCAGATGTTGTAAAATTATTTTTAGTACCTTTTTTTACAGCTCTTATAACAGTTCCTCTTACTTTTATAATAATTGGTCCTGTTATGAATATGGTATCTAGTGCAATGGGTAACGGCTTTATGTTCCTTATGGATATTAGTCCAATATTGTTTGGTGCAGTTCTTGGCTTCGGATGGCAAATAATGGTTATGTTTGGTATGCATTGGGCTATAATTCCTTTTGCTATTATCCAAATGGCAAGTGGAGAGCCAACAGGATTACTTGTGGGTTCTGCTGGTGCTAGCTGGGCACAAACAGGAGCTGTTCTTGCTGTTATGTTAAAAACAAAAGAACAAAAATTAAAAGAATTATCCATACCAGCGTTCATTAGCGGAATATTTGGAGTTACAGAAGCAGCTATATACGGTATAACATTACCAAAGAAAAAACCATTTTGGGCTAGTTGTATAGTTGCATCTATTGCAGGTGCTATTGCTATGGGTCTTGGGATACGTGCTTATTCTATGGCTGGTCTTGGCATTTTTGCTTTTACTGGACACATCCGCTTAGATGGCAACATAACAGAAATGGTTTGGATGATGATAATAGCTACTGGGGCTTTGATTGGCGGTTTTGCACTTGCTTGGATACTAGGTTTTGAAGATGGAAAAGTTAATTCTAAACTTTCTAAAGAAGAAGCTAAAAAAATTGCAATTGGAAAAAATTAAGTTTTAGAAGATAACAGAACTTATGTTATATAGCTCACATTTGTCAGTATCTACAGCAAACGACCCTTTTTCTAAAATGTTTGCTGATACATACGAGACAGTAAACCTTTCGAAGAAGCAAATGTAAATATATCTGAGTTAACAGACCAACAAAAAAACTATCTTTCAAAATAACAAATATGTCATTTTTTAATAACAAAAGTAGATTCTCCAAAGGTATCAGCTACTTGGTCAAACAACTTACAAAAAATGGCTGAAAACTTACCTTTGGGGTATACCTGTTAACATATATTTCTACAATCTAAAATATGTACAAGCACTGAACCAATGTTTGTACAAGGTCTGTCAAAACTAGGATTTTTAAGTGTGCCTACATTTTCAATTGCTTTTTTATAGTCTTTGGCTAATTCAGCTATTTTATAATTTTTTTAGAATAATTAGGGAAACTATGTTTTAAATCGTTTTCAACACTAGAATAACTTTTTGCTGGAAGAATTTCTTCATAATGAGCCAAAAGCCACAGTTCAAATTTAGGATTTGAAAAACCTATTGTATATTTCTTTTCCATAAGTTTATCAAATTCCTGTTTTGAAATGTGGTCTTTATCAAAAATAAAAGCTACATTGGAACTCAGAGGTTTTTTACCATTCTTCCCAGCTAGAGCAATTTTTAAAAGATTACTCTGCCCTTTACAATTAATAATTTTTAATTTATAGTTTGAATTTCTGAATTCATTAAGTTGTTTCAATGCATCAAAGTAAATTTCCTCTGTTTCACCTTCAACAAAAATTTCAAAAAATTCTTTGATTTTTCTAATGTTTTTAATCATTTTGATTACCTAAAATACTAGTTAAGCCTGCCTCATTGATTACAGGATAAGCTCCCAAAAGCCCTTTTTTGTATTTAGTTGCATATTTAGAATCGGAACGTGTTTTCTTTATATCTTCAAAATCAGAAAGCTTAAAAATTTCACTTTCCCCTTCAGTATTTTTTTCAACAAAATAAATTTGATGTTTGTGCAGAAAATTCATTAAACTACTGTTATGCGAAGTAGAAATAAACTGAATACGATTATTTTCGTTATTTAACATCTCAACTATAATAACACGTACTAATTCTTCATGAAGAGAAAAGTCAAATTCATCATAAACAATAACATTACCAATTTTAGAATTAGTATTTAAAAGACTCAAAACTAAATTAAAAAATTTCTGTGTTCCATGGCTTTCATTTTGCAAACGAAGTCTAAATTTTTTGCCGTTGTTTTCATGCCAAAAATAAATTTCAACAACTTCTTGTTTATTTTTATCCAATCTTACGTTACCAAATTCATTTTTAAATATATTTTCCAAATTTTGCTCAATAACAATGTCGTTAACTTCTTTCATATTTTTTTCAATTTCAATATCTACAATATTAAAGTCAGAAAATCTAAGAGCATAAAGAATTTTTTCTTTAAACTCTTCATCTAACTGTAATACATCTAAAAGACCTTTTTCCGAACCGTATCTAAATCTATAAAACCAAGCATAGGCAATTTTAGATAAAGGCAAGTTGTTATACTGTGCGAAAAAAAGTAAAAGAGTATTTTTTCTAACGGTTTTCAACAAATCTGAAATAGGATTTTCTAAGTTTTTAAAATAAAACTCTTGTAATTTTCTTTCAAAAATCATCTCACCATCTTGATGTAAACTTTCAAAAATAACTTTTTCAGAATTGTACTCTAAAATGTATTTAAAAATTGACTCGTTTTCTAAAAATTCAATTTCAAATTTTGTATTATCACCGTTACGTCCGAAAGTGTCTGTATGCAAACCAAAAACATTACTAATAGAAGGAATTAATACGATATTACTGAAATCTATCAAAGCTTTAAAAATATTTGACTTTCCACTAGCATTTGCACCAAAAATAACAGCATTTTTTAAAACCCTGATTGTACCATTTTTTGTCTTGACTTCAAACCTACGTTTTTTTTCAATGTGTTCATCTTTTTTGAGAACAAAAGATATTTCTTGTTCTTCTTTAAAAGAACGGTAATTTTTAACTTTAAAAGAAAGTAACATATCAAAACTCCTTAAAAACAAATTTCTGTATTTAATTATATAATATATTGGAAAATAGTCTCAAAAGTAGACAGGTAATAAATACGATTTCGGTTTATAGCAAGAAAAATAGTAAAACAAGGTAAAAATATTACTTTTTCATCTTGTTTCGCTAAATTATAGATATTTTATAAAAATATCTAATTTTGTTTAATATTTTAATATAAATATTCTATCCCAAATAGGATATTCGATTTGTTATTTATTATTAAGCTCTATAACATAATCTACAAGTTCTTCTAATGCTGAATTATTACAATCTGATTTTGTTATATAATTCGCACATTCTTTTAATTCTTCTACAGCATTTTCTATAGCAACACCAAGGCCTGCAAGTTTTATCATTTCTATATCATTAAAACTATCACCAAAAGTAACAACATCATCTAATGAAATACCTATATGTTCACAAAGAAAAGAAATAGCACTTCCTTTATTTACATTTATAGGTACAAATTCTAATATATAAGGACTAGTAAAAACCATTGTATACCTATCTTTTATTATAGATTTAAAATCTTTTGCAATATTTTGCAATTTTTCATTTTCAGATACTGCCATTATTTTTCTTACATCTGTATTTATATGTTTAGATATATTTTCTTTTATGTTTATTTTTTCAATTTCTTTGTCCATAATAGACCCTAAATTGTCTGGTGCATTTTGCATTATTATTTGTTCTGGTTTCGGGTATGTAGCAATACATATATCAGAATCATTTTTAGCGTGTTTTTCTAATCTTTCTAATATTTCTAGTGATAAATCTTTATCCAAAGTATTTTTATACACATCTGTAATGGGATTATTTTTCAAAATACTTGCTCCATTAAAACCTATAAAATATTTTGCATTGTAATCAACTATTTCTTCACAAATAGTAATTAAAGATACAGGAGTACGACCACTACACAATACAATATCTATATTATTTTTTATTGCTTTATGTATTGCTTTTTTATTTTTTTCGCTTACTTTATGATTTACATCGCATAGTGTTCCATCTACATCTACAAATATCATTTTATATTTTTTCATACTAATTTCCTTTTGCTCTAAAGTTGTATTTTTATACTTTTCTATATTTTAATTTATTTTACGAAAAATTGCAAAAAAAAACCACTTATGATAAGTGGTAAAATGTGAACGGAAGGATTCGAACCCTCGACCTTCTGATCCGTAGTCAGACGCTCTATCCAGCTGAGCTACGCTCACAAATAAGTTTAATAATTAACAACTTTGATAGTATACATTATAAATAGATAAATGTCAATACTTTTTTACACAAAAAATGAATATTGATTTTTATAGACAAAAGCAAAAAAAGGTTATACTTCCCACTTGCAATTTTTCTATATAGTAATGTATAATGCAAATCTGCAGTCAAATTAATATCCCCCCCTTTATTAAAAAATCCCTTTTCTACTATTTTTTAGAAAAGGGATTTAATATTTCCAAGTTGTATGTGTATCTTTCATTTGTTTTTTAGGTAAAGTTGAAACATAAGGATTCCCATCAACGTAAAAACGCAGTGGCTCATTAGTCCATTTGCCTTTGTTTGGAATACCGATGCGTGGTGAAACACAAATTTTTTTAGGAATCAAACTGTTTAATTCATCTAAGCGAATAATATCAGTATTCAAAGTTTTGCCATTAAATTCTCTTGTAATATCAAGTGCTTTTGTCAGTTTCCCCGGACCATTAGTAAGATTAAACTTCTCGACTTGCCTATATAATTGCATTAATTCAATGCCATCTGTAGGTTGTAAACCACGAATAAGAACACCTTCAGGAACATCTTTTGGTCTCATTACAATGTTAAGCATATTATGACCGTGCATAGTATAAACATAAATCGTTCCTCCTGATTGATACATAGCTTCTATTTTCGGTGTACGTTTACCCTTGTAAGAATGTGCTGCTTCATCTTGTATTCCTAAATAAGCTTCAACTTCGACAATATAGCCACCAATCCATTTATTAAGGCGTTTAATCAAAAGTTTTTTACCAAGTAATTTTTTCGCATTTTCTATAGTACTTCCATTTATAAAATCAATCATTATCAACCTTATTAATTATATCGTAAAATCATCTTAGAGTGTGTTCTAGCTAACTAAATGTTTATATTTATTTGCTTACAGCTTTCTTTAACTTTAATGTATAAAAATATTTGCTAGCAAATGAATTTAATGATATAATAAATCCTAGATATTGTAAACAACAAAGGAGAATACAGCATGGTTCAAAAAATCGGTAAAGAAAACTTTGAAAAAAGTGTAAATAACCCAGAAAAAACAGTTATAGTTGATTTTTATGCAGATTGGTGTGGCCCTTGTAAAATGCTTGCACCGGTTTTAGACGAATTATCAGCAGAAAATGACGATATAGAGATTTTCAAATTAAATGTAGACGACGAGCCAGATTTGGCAAAGCGTTTTGGTGTTTCTAGCATACCAACTTTAATTTCTTTCAAAGAAGGTGAAGAGCTAAAAAGAATAAAGGGTGCTTACCCAAAAGAAGCTATATTAGAAGAATTACTGTAATGAAAAAAGGAAGGTTAGTAGGGGTTATACTTATAGCTATTATTATTGGTTCTTCTGTTGGATATTTTTTGCTTTCTAGGTTTGTACCCTCTGGAACACCTGCCAGAGTGGAAATAAGTCCAAATGAAATGTTCCGAGTTTTAAGTCAAATAGAAACCGAGTATCCTCAAAATCCTTATGATTTAATGAACAGTTTCTTAAATGTAATGACATTTTTGTATAGTGGTACTGTGGAAGACGAGGCACTTTTTTCTGAAATAATTCGTATACAAAGGATTTTTCTTACAGATGAATTATTAGAAAGAAATCCTTTTCATATTCAGCATAACAATTTTATTACAAATTTTCGTTTAAATGCTGAAAATGATATTTTTCAAACTGATATAAATCTATTAGATATAGAAATACATGAAAACTATGCTATTGCATATGTTTATCAAGATTTTTCAAATTTGGGTAGATTGAATTGGTTGTATTTTTTAATTTATGAAGATACTCAAAATATATGGAAAATAGAAGGTTATTTTCAATCAGATGAAAATTTTGTTCCATTTCATAGACCATTAGAATAAGAATAATTTTATTAGCCTGTATTTTTGCAGGCTAATATTTTATCATTTTAAATTTATGGGGAGATATAATGAAAAAAACAATTGCAATATTTTTAATAATTTTAGTTTTTTTGCCACAAATTTCTGTATTTGCAAATACATATCCTAATCCTGTTATAATAAATCATGATATAAATAATTTTGAAATTTTAGATTTTAATATAGGTTCAGGTTATATTAATTTTGAAATTAGAATAAATCCACAAGCTTCTTTTAATATGGATAACCTTAATATTTTTCTAGGTTATGCAAATACATCTAATGTATATGATAATATGAGTTTGGAATATACCACTCTGTCAGTTTCTGAATACGATTGGAATGTATCTGTACTTGAAAATAATAATTTTAGTTTTACAATAGATTTTTTTACAGATTTAGATATATATGTTCATATTGCAGGTTTATTTTATAGCGATGGTAACAATTTCTTTTTAACAGAGGTTGTTGTTTCTGAAGAAGCTATAGAAAGTGGTATATTCGATAGAGTTTTAAGGTCGGATTTTGAAACGGCTATAGAGTGGGTGTATCGTATGCAATTTGGGGCATCTACTTCTTATTTACTTCCATATATAAAAGAAATTGGAAAAACTTCTATAAGTGGAGATTTTACTATAAATCTTATTTCTACTATAAGTTTTATAGAAGAAAGATTTGATAGTATACAAACTATTTCTTTTGTATCTATATCTAGTGAAGATGTAGATTTAACACAAAGTAGTGGTTTTGGGAGTGGTTTAGTTTTTGTAAATTTAAATAATGATAGAAATTTAATCATTGATTTAGATTTAATTGACAATATAGATTTTCAAAATAATGCTTTTTCTAGTTATGTAGATATAGATACAAATACTTTGTATTTTGTGATTTTTTCTCACACTTTTGTAGAAGATGTAGAAGATATAAATGAAATAGAAGGTTTAGGTTTTACACTAACATCTTTATTTGTTTCTCAAGAAGAAGAAAATAATACTATAAATATAAACCTTAGAGAGATTTTAAATAATCACGAGGCAACTTTTATACCAATCGAAGATATAACTTATTCTAATGTTGGTGCATCGTGGTCTAGTACATTATCAGAAGTTACGAATTTCGAAGAAACAGATGAAATTTTTGAATATTTCGGTGCTTTAAAATTTGGTGAAATATCTATACCTGTATATGAAGATTTACTCTATATAACAAATATTGCAAGGATAGAGAACCTATTATTTTTACAAACTTCTTTTGAACAAGAACAGTTGCATTTCCCAAGTGTAGAAAGAATATTTTATAATATTTTTGGTGTTGCATTTGATTTTGATAATACATTTGAAAATATAAATTCATTACAAACACTCGCCTCTTTGTCATATAGAAATATAGATGAAGATTTTATAAGCATAGATGATATAGAATTTACAAACTATGTATTATATATAGAAAATGAAATTCCTAGAAATTTTCCTATAGGTATTTCTACAAATAGAAGTGAAGAATTTGCTATTAACTCTACTTTTAATTTTTCATCACCTGCTATTGTAAACAGTATTTTTATAGATGAAAATAGACAAATAGAAGTAAATGGTCAATATATTAATATATTTGAAATAAATATTGTACCTGATAGTATACAGTTTTTAATTGAAAATACAGAAGAGATGAGAAATATATTGGAGCTACTTAATATAACAGATGGTAATATATCAAGTTCTATGTTTGAAATTGTTATTACTACATCTACAGAATCTATTACAATAAATCCAATCCATGCTTGGGCATCAATACATGAAGAATGGGGAAATAATATATTTATAAATTTTGGCAATACTCCGTTTAACATAAGAGATATAATAGAAATATCTATAAACGATTCCAACTTAATAAATCCGTAAAATTAAAAAATAAAAAGGAGATAAAATGAAAGATTTAATAATAAAAAACTTAAATGAAATAGAGCCAATATTATACGATAGAGGAGCAGACAATATATTTTCTGTAAAAGAAGTTGTAGCAGGAGAAAATATAGATAAATGTAGTGCAAGTTTTATAGAAGTACCACCGGGAAAATATGCTTTTGGTTATCACTACCATGACCAAAGCGAAGAAATTTTTTATATAGTAAAAGGTAAAGGTCTCCTAAGATGTCATGATGGTGAAAGAGATGTAAAAGAGGGTGATATGTTATGTTTTCCAACAGGAGAAAAAGGTGCTCATGTATTAAAAAATACATCTGATACTGAAAACTTAATATTTGTAGACTTTGGAACAAAAACATCTAAAACAGATATAGTAACATTACCAGATGCGAATAAAGTAATGCTTATTGGTGAACATATGAAATTTACTATATTAGACTTACCAAAAGAAGATTAAAGTGTTTTGAATTTATTTTGAAAATTTGATATAATAAATATAGCTAAGTTCTTTATAATTAAGGAGCTTAGCTATATCTTTAATAATAAAAATATAAACAAAATGTGCCAAAAGAAGTTTGGTAGCTTTGGCTACTTTTACGAAGTAAAAGCACTAATAAAGAGAGATTAAAAAATGGCAGGACATTCGAAATTTGCAAATATAAGACATAAAAAAGAACGCTCTGATTCTAAACGTAGCAAAATTTTTACAAAAATAGGTAGAGAAATATCAGTTGCTGTAAAACAAGGTGGACCAAATTTAGATACAAATTCTAGACTTAGAGATGCCGTTGCAAAAGCAAAAGCAAACAATATGCCAAACGATAATATAGAAAGAGGAATTAAAAAAGCTGCTGGTGAAATAAATGATGTAAATTATGAATCTATAACATACGAGGGCTACGGTCCAAATGGAATTGCTGTCCTTGTTGAAACTCTTACAGATAATAGAAATAGAACAGCCGCAAATGTAAGAGCAGCTTTTACAAAAGGTGGTGGAAATATGGGGCAAGTTGGTTCTGTAGATTTCCTTTTTAAAAAAATAGGTCATATAGCAATAGAAAAGTCTGAAAAAATGGAAGAAGATGAATTAATGATGTTTGCAATAGAATCTGGTGCAGAAGATTTTATAACACAAAAAGAAGGTTTTGAAATTATAACATCCCCATCTTTATTTGAAAAAGTTTTGGAAAAATTAAAAGATAAATATAATATACTTTATGCAGAAATAACGATGCAACCATTAACATATGTAAGTTTGGAAAATCCAGACGACATAAAAAAATGGGGTAAAATGTTAGATTTGTTAGAAGATGATGATGATGTACAGAATGTATATCACAATTATGAACAAGGGAATTAAAATATTTATGATAGAGATAGAAAATTTAATAAATAGCACTATTTTGCATATATCAAAAAAAGTAAAAAACAAACCCAAAATAGGAGTAATTCTTGGCAGTGGCCTTGGAGACTTTGCAGACAATATTTTAGAAAAAACAATAATTCCATTTGCAGAAATACCAAATTTTCCAATATCTACAGTAGTAGGACACAAAGGGGAATTTGTTTTTGGTAAATATGAAAATATAGATTTAGTATTGGTAAAAGGTCGTCTTCATTATTATGAGGGTTATACAATGGAACAAATAACACTACCAATAAGAATAATGAAAAAACTAGATATAGAATCTATAATAATTACAAATGCTGCAGGTGGAATAAATGAAAATTTTAAAGTATCTGATTTTATGATTATAACAGACCATATAAATTTTTCTGGTAATAATCCCTTAATAGGAAAAAATTTAGATGAATTTGGTTCAAGATTCCCAGATTGTTCAAATATATATACAGATAGTTTAATAAAATCTTTAGAAAATTCTTTATTGTTAAAAAATATACAAATACAAAAGGGAATTTATTTGATGTGTAGTGGGCCGAGTTATGAAACACCTGCAGAAATACGTATGTTTAGAAAATGGGGGGCGGATGCAGTAGGTATGAGTACAGTACCAGAGGCAATTGTAGCTTCACATTCCGGATTAAAAGTTCTTGGGATATCTTGTATTACAAATATGGCAGCTGGTATATCATCGCAAAAATTATCGCATACAGAAGTTTTAGAAATATCCGAAAAAGTAAAACCGAATTTTGAAAATATTTTGAAAGTAGCAATAAATATTTGTGGTAAAAATTAATGAAGTTTTTGATTTATATTTTTACCATAGTTTTATCTTGTTTAATACTATTTTTTGGACATATTTATATAAATAATTTGAGGCAAAATTTCCATGCAAATATGGAAGAAGAAATTATAGACTATGTACCAAACTATAGAGCAAGGGTTTTAGATATTATTTTTACAGATGAAATTGTAACAATTTTATCTAGTAGTCAAGATTATGAAAACGAAGAAGAACTATATACAATTACTACAGAAATATATTTTTTAGCATTAGTAGAAGATACAAATGATGAAATAATAGCCATTCAAACTTTAACAGATATGAATATTATGCCGAGTAGAGAAGTATCACAAGGTGATACAGTTTTATTGCAATTCAACGAAGCGAATGGTATATACGAACTTGTAGGATTTGTAAGAATACATTATTTAATTATATTCATAGCTATTATGTTTATTCTTATGCTTTTTTTTGGAAAAATGCAGGGATTTAATTCAATAATTTCACTTGCTTTAACAATTGCAGCTATATTTCTTGTATTTATTCCTGCTATTTTATACGGTGCTAATATATATTTATGGTCTATTTTAGTTTCTGTATATTCTACTGTTACAACATTATTTATTGTAATAGGTTTTAAGAAAAAAACTGTTGTTGCTTTAATTTCATGTCTTTTGTCTATTGGTATTACTTCTGTTTTGCTTATTATTATGAATTATTTTATAGGACTAACTGGAATATCTGGAGTAGAAACAGCCGATTTACTTACATTTAATGAAAATATAGATGTTTTGGCTATAATTTTTGCAGGTATTATTATAGGTTCTATTGGTGCTATTATGGATGTTTCTATAAGTATTTCATCTGCACTTTGGGAATTAAGACAAGCTGGTAAAAATTCATTTAAAGAAATTTACAACTCTGGTGTACAAATTGGAAAAGATATTTTAGGTACAATGTCGAATACACTTGTTTTAGCATATATAGGTAGCTATCTTACAGTTGTATTAGTACTAATAATAAGGTTTGTTTCGGTATTAGATATTTTTCATCATGAAATGATAGTAACAGAAATATTAAGAGCTGTGATTGGTGTTGCAGGTATATTCTTAACAATTCCTATATCAACAATAGTAAGTTCATTTGTTTATAGTAGTTTAGATAATAAAGAATTTTCATAATTTTATAAAGGTGAATTTTTGTCATACACAATAAAAGCAAGAGGAATTATAATAAAAGAAGTTCCGGTTTCGGAATCAGATAAGTATTTAACAATTTTTACAAAAGATATTGGTAAAATAGTTGTAAGGGCTAAAGGAGCAAAAAATTCTAAAAGTAAATTTGTAATATCAGAAATTTTTTCTTACGTAGACTTTGTTTTTTATAAAGGAAATAATTTTAATTCTCTTACACAAATAGAGCTTATAGAAAATTTTTATAATATTCGTCTAAACTACGATATTCTTATGTCTGCATACGAAATTGCAAAAATTATAGATAAATATATACAAGGGGTTATAGATGAGGAAGAAAGCAATAATATATTACTTTTGTCTATAATCTCTTTTAAAGCTCTTTCTAAAAATTACATAAATCATGATTTGATTTTTTGTATATTTTCTATTAAATTTTTGCAATTAACTGGTTTTGAGCCATATATATACGGTAATAGAATACAAAGTACAGTATCTGAAATTTTAATTACAAACGATATAAAAAATTCTATACATTATATTTTAACTTCGGAAATAAAAAAAATTTATAACTTTACTATAGACGAAAAAAATATAAGAGAATTTAAAAAAATATGTACAATTTTGCTTTCGAACTTGGAAATTTAGAAACGATGGAGACTATAAATAAAAATGATAACTATAGTTAAAAATAAGAGTGTTGAAAAAAATTATATAGCTATGATTAATGTTATAAAAGATTTTTTAGATACTGAAGATGATATTATTGCAAATTTAGCAAATATATCTGCTATAATTAATTGTTATGTGGAAAAATTAAATTGGGTAGGTTTTTATATATTAAAAGACGAAGACTTAGTGCTTGGTCCTTTTCAAGGAAATCCTGCTTGTATAAGAATAAAAGCTGGTGCAGGTGTTTGTCAATATGCTGTACGTACAAACAAAACTGTAAATGTACCGAATGTAAACGAATTTGAAGGTCATATAGCTTGTGACTCTAAAACTTTGTCAGAACTAGTTGTTCCTGTATATAAAAATAATAATATTTATGCTATACTAGATTTAGATAGTCCTTTTTTGAATAGATTTTCAGCTTTGGAAGAAAATTATATATCGAAAGTATGTAGTTTAATAAGTGATTTTTTATCCAAATAAATAATAAAAGGTTTTATCTAAACTCTCAAAACATAAGGAGGATATTAAATGAAAAAACTATACCGTTCTACAGAAGATGCAAAAGTTTTAGGAATATGTAAGGGTATTGCAGACTATTTTGATTTAGACGCCACTATAGTACGTATTATAAGCCTTATAGTAATGGTTGCAACAGGATTCGTACCCTATGCTCTAGGATATATAATTGCAGGATTTATTATACCTAAAGATATAGATATATATTAAAACTATGTCTATTTTTTTCTAAACCTAAAATATAATTTTTTAAAGCCGTAAAATGATTTTTATTTTACGGCTTTTTTATATTACTATTTACATTACTTACAAAAATCGATATAATTTCAAAATGGAAAAATATAATAAGATACCGAAACACATAGGCATAATACCAGATGGAAACAGAAGATGGGCACAGAAAAACAATTTTGAAAAAAACGAAGGTTATAAATATGGAGTAAATCCCGGAGTTGTTTTATGCGATTTAATGATAAAATACGGAGTGAAAGAAGTAACTTTTTATGGTTTTACAAAAGATAATAACAAAAGACCAAAATATCAGAGAGATTCTTTTACACAAGCTTGTATAGATTCTGTAAACCAAGTTGCAAATAAAAATGCAAATATTTTAGTTGTTGGAAATTCAAATTCTCATCTTTTTCCAAAAGAATTATTACCATATGTAAATAAACGTATGTATTTTGGAGATGGAAACATAAATATAAATTTTCTTATAAATTACGATTGGAAAGCAGATATAGAAGCTGGTATCTCCAAAAAAGATATAAGAGAAATAATGTCGAAAGAGATTTCTAAAATGGATATGATTATAAGATGGGGTGGCAGAACAAGGTTAAGTGGCTTTTTGCCTATACAATCTGTATATGCAGATATGTATGTTGTAGATAGCTATTGGCCAGATTTTAAAGAAAGCGATTTTTTGGATGCTCTTTCGTGGTATCAAGATTGCGACCCTACTATTGGAGGTTAGAATAAAAAAGAGCTATCTTAAAATTTTTTTAAAGATAGCTCTTTTTTCGTTTTTCAAAATTTATAAATTAATTTATGTACTAAAAACTTAATGTTTTTTTAAATTTTGGTATAGAAAGTATTAATTTATGAAAAAATAAAATAATTTGCAAAAATATAAAAAAAAGCATTGACTTCCTAAATTAAATATTATATAATAATTTCAACAGAGGGATATCCATATGAGATTTGTATATCTTTGATATGATAATAAATATGTAAATTGATTAGGATAATCCGTTTTAATATCTATACTGTAAATAAGAGGGGATATTGAAAAAACGACGGAGTTTCATTTTAAAAAATAATGTAAAAAATCGTGTCCAAAATCTAACCTGACAAGAAACGTTTTAGACACAACTTACTACATAATAGCATATATAATAAGTTTTATCAAAAGGAAATAACAAACGATTGTGTAAAAAAATATCATAATTGAAATTTCGATATATCTTGTATCTAAATTAAAATAAATGATATTAGAATACATAACTAAGAAGATTAAAAAATATAGAAAATAATGGGAAATATCGTGAAAAAGACGAAAAAAAATGTTGTCTTTAATACTAACAATAATATTAGTATTAAATTATATAACACCCGCTATATCTTCAGAACTAGAAATAGATACAAATTTTTTAAGTATATATGAAGATGAAGATGAAGATGGAAATGACCATTATATTAATTCTTTTGAATTCGAGGGTATAACATACACAATAAGATTTTTTGAAAATTCAATTGAAGATATGTTCTTTTATGAATATCAAAACGATGTATTAGTAAACCGTGCTGTTATTTATGCAAGTCAAAATGATAGACTTGTACAAACAACTTTTCATAATTTGAATAGTAATTTAAGAAATAATGAAATAGTAGAATCTGTTTGGCATTGGAGAGTTGAATGGAATACAAATAGTATTTGGGGTTTCTTTTCTTTTGCCGATTTAGTTCATATGCATACTTTAAGTCCAATTTATGGAGGTATAACTAATTGGTCTGTTTCGAGTTGGTAATTCATGACAAGTAAAAAAAGAATCTTTTTTTCTTTACTTGCATCACTTTTTATAACATCAACTTTTGTAATATTCGCTCTTTTAATATTAAATCGAATTGTATACACTATTCCATTTAGTGAAATTGAATTAAAATTAAATAGTGAAAATGTTGTAAGATATAATAATGTACAAAATTCGTACATTATTATATCTTCAAAAGAAGATGTATACAAAGTATTTGCTTATGAGATAGGAATATTACAAAATACATATAGATTAAGGTGGAGTACAGAAATATCTAAAAACGATAATATAACTAGCGTTATTTATGGCAGAAAAAATTTATTTCTTATTATTGTAGATAATTTAAATATAAATTATTATATACAAAATCCTAGATTTCAAAACATTGTTGCAATATTTTTTGGTTTTTTAGGTTCTAACATTGCTATGTTTAAGATTATTTATAAATCTAATAAATTTTGGAGAAAATATAAAGATAACTAAAATATACAATAAGGCGTGTTTCATTAATTTATTAATAACATACAGCACGCCTTTATTTTTATTTTCTCATATTTTTCAACATTTCTATCTCTACTGCATATCCCTCTATATCGTTTGGAGTTTCTAAATAAAAAGGTAAGTCTTTCAAAGATGGGTGATTTATAAGTCTTTCAAATGCCTCTTTTCCTATAAAACCATCTCCTATTTTTTCATGCCTATCTTTGTGGCTTTTAAATGGATTTTTAGAGTCATTAACATGGACCGCTTTTATTCGTTCTAATCCTATAATTTTATCAAAATCGTTTAAAACACCATCCAAATTGTTTACAATATCATAGCCTGCATCATATATATGACAAGTATCAATACAAACACCTATTAAATGCGAATGATTAACACCATCTATTATACTTTTTAATTCTTCAAAACTTCTACCTATTTCTGTACCTTTTCCGGACATTGCTTCTAATAATACTATTGTTTTTTGGTCTTGTTTTAGAACATTGTTTAGTATATCTATTATTTTTTGTATACCAATTTCAACTCCTTGTTTTACATGACTACCAGGATGAAAATTGTACATACTACCCGGAATATGTTCCAATCTAGATATATCATCTTCCATTACCATTTTTGCAAATTCTCGTATGCTTTCTTTTTCTGCACATGGGTTTAATGTATACGGTGCATGTGCTAGTGGTGGAAACATACTATGTTCTTTTGTTAAATTATTGAAAGCTTCTATATCATCAAGATTGAGTTGTTTTACTGCTCCACCTCTCGGATTTCTAGTAAAATATTGAAAAGTATTGGCTTTTATACTAAGTGCTTCTTTTCCCATGGACAAATAACCTTTACTCATTGATAAATGGCAACCTATTTTAAACATTTGTATCTCCTAAATACTCCATTACCTCTTCTGCATTAATACTCGCTTTTACTTTGTCAAATATTTTTTCTATATATCCCTTTTCATCAATAATAAAAGTAGTGCGAACTATACCAAAAGCAGCTACTCCAAAATTCATTTTTTCTCTCCAAACACCATATAATTTTACAACTTCTTTTTCTGTATCTGACAAAAGTGTAAAAGGTAATTTATATTTTTCTGTAAATTTTTTATGACTTTTTGCATCATCTGCACTTATTCCTATTACTGCTATATTGTTTTCTTCAAATTTTTCTATATTATCTCTAAAATTACAAGCCTGTTTTGTACAACCCGGTGTAGAATCTTTTGGATAAAAATAAATAACCACTTTTTTTCCTATGAAATCCGAAAGTGTTACATCGTTTTCATATGTATCTTTTAATGTAAAGTTTGGAGCTTTATCTTTTTCTTTTAGCATAATATCTCCTTTTTTAAAATCAGTTTTATTAATTATACCATATTTTAATTTATTAATCATGTATAAAAAATACTTACAAGCTACATAATTTCCACAAACTAACATTTGACATGGGGGTAGGGGTATTATATATACTTATTTTATACTTAATTGATTAACAAACATACGAAATTGACAATAGTATGTTTTATAATACTATGTTAAATAACAAAACGATAAAAGTTTTTTAGGAGGAATAAAAATGTTAGCAATAGTAATGTTTATGCAAATAGTACCATTAGGAGATATAACTCCAGACCAAGCAGGCTTCCCATTGTTTTAAAAAATTATTTCGAGAGGAAAGCAAATATATATGATAAAGCTTGATAAATATGCACTTTTAATTATAGAAAAAGGTATTAATTTACAAAGTGGTCAGAAGTTATTAATACGTTCAATTGTTGATAATGCTGATTTTGTTAGAACACTTTCTGAATTAGCTTGGAAAAGAGGAGATAAAGATGTTATGGTTCGATGGGTTGATGAAAAAATTACTAGACAACGTTATTTATATGGCGATAGTGATATTTTCGGGATAGAAAATATCAAGACTACAATTTTAAATCATTAATTTTTAAAAATAGTCTAGGTACAGATTTAGAAATAGGTTTACCAAAAGGACATATTTGGGTTAGTATGAGAAAAAAATCTAAAAAAGGTAATAGATTTATTTTTATTTTTGTACTTAGGATTTATATTACTTAGTGTGTTTTTTCTTTTTTTAAAACTGATATTACTGTATTTGTACTTATTTCTAATACTCTTGATATATCTCTTATTCCAGAGCCATTTACAGTAATCTTAATATCATATCTTTGATTTTAGGCTTTGCTCCGTTATTTAGATATTCTAATTGAAAATATTTTCTACATTCTTTACATTTAAGTCTTGGTGTTCCGTTTGTTTGTCTTCCTGCCTTAACTACTTTTTTACAATAATGAAGTAAAAAATTCAGTATAATTATTGACTTTCAATTCTTTTTTTGATACATTTTTCATAATTGAATTGAGAATGTGCATAAGTTAACGTGTATATCAATAGAAAATCGGAATAATTTTATAAATATTATAAAGGAATTGGAATAATTAAAAAATGAAGCAAAGAAATCTATATTTAAAAACAACACCTATAGAGGAAGCATTAGAAAATTTTTATAAATATATTAAAATAAAAAGTGAAACAGAAGAAATAGAAGTAATAAATTCACTAGGTCGTATACTTTCAAGGTCTGTTTTTGCAAAATATTCATCTCCGAATTATAATAGCTGTGCCATGGACGGAATTATTACAAATAGTGAAAAAATAAAAAATGCTAGTGAAATAAACCCTATTATACTTACAGAAACTAAAGATTTTTTGTATGTAAATACAGGAAATTTATTAAAAGAACCTTTTGATTGTGTAGTAATGATAGAAGATATAACAGAGATAGAAAAAAACAAAATAGCAGTAAAAAAATCAGCAAAACCATGGCAACATGTAAGAATTATTGGAGAAGAAATAATAGAGGGTGAGCTTGTACTTTCTTCTAATAATAAAATAAGACCATTTGATATATCTGCAATGCTATCTAGTGGAATTACTACTATTTTTGTAAAAAAACAAATAACTGTAGCAATAATCCCAACTGGTTCGGAACTAATAGATATACATGAAGTACCAAAATTGGGTAATGTAATAGAAAGTAATAGCTATATGCTAGAAGCTAGTTTGAAAAATTATGGATTTTTAGCGAATAGATACGACAGAGTAAAAGATGATTACGATATTATAAAAAATGCTATTATAAACGCAACAAAAAAAAATGATGTAGTTTTAATATCAGCCGGTACTAGTGCAGGAACAGAAGATTATACAAAAGACATTATAAATGAATTAGGAGAAGTAATAACACATGGTTTATCTGTAAAACCCGGAAAACCTGTTATACTTGGTATAGTAAACGATACCCCTGTTATTGGTTTACCTGGTTATCCTATTTCTTGCTATGTAACATTTGAAAATATTGTAATACCTATATTGGAATTATTAAATGGTAAAATAGAACAAAAAAAAGTAAAAGCAAAAATTACAAGAAAACTCGTATCTTCTTTTAAACATAAAGAGTTTGTACGTGTAAAATTGGCAAAAATAGATGATGATATTATAGCTACTCCTATGTACAAAGGGGTCGGCTCTTCTATGGGTCTTGTTCGTGCAGATGGTGTTATTAGTATACCTCTTTTGTCGGAGGGTATAGAGATGGGAGATATTGTAGATGTTGTTTTAACAAATAATAATTTTGAAAATAAATTAACAATATCTGGTGGACATGATATTTTGCTTGATATTATTTTAGGTATTACAAATAATGTATCTACAAATTATATTGGTAGCTTTGCAGGGCTTTTTGCTTTAAAAAAAGGGGAAACACATATTGCAGCTGTAAATATATTAGATGAAGAAACAGGCAAGTATAATATACCAGAAACTATAAAAAAAATGTTTGAAAATGAGCAATTAGTAATAATAAATGGTGTTAAAAGAAATGTTGGTTTTATTGTAGCTAAAAATAATCCTTTTAATATAAAAAATGTAGAAGATTTAACAAAGAAGAATGTACGCTATATAAATAGGCAACATGGTTCGGGTGCAAGGCATTTTTTCGATTATATTTTAAATGAAAATAATGTAGATAAAGAGAAAATAAACGGTTACGATAGAGAAGTAATGACAAATACAGAAGTGGCATATGCAATAAAAAACAAAAATGCAGATTGTGGTATTGGTTCCGAGAGTGCAGCTAAAAAGTTTGGTTTGGATTTTGTAAAACTAGAAACCGAAAGCTTTGATTTTGTTGTAAAAAAGAAGCATTTAGATTTGCTAGAAGTGAAGAAGTTTAGAGAAATTCTTATAAGTGGGGATTTTATAAAAAGATTGAATAGTTTAGAGGCATATATTATATTCGGTATAGGAGAAACTGCGTCTATTTAAGGTTGCCATTTCTTAGGAAAAATTTTAATTTTGTAAAATTAGCTCTATTTTTATAATAGAGCTAATTTTATATTTTGATTTTTTTCTATAAATTTATAAACATATCTGTAGATAAATATCTCTCGCCCGTATCTGGCAAAATAACAACTATATTTTTATCTTTGTTATCTTTTCTTTTTGCAACTTGAATTGCTGCCCATGCAGCAGCCCCAGAGGATATACCTACTAGAAGTCCCTCAGTTTTTGCTAAATCTCTACCTGTTTCAAAAGCATCTTCATTAGATATTGTTATTACTTCATTATATATAGATGTATTTAAAATATCTGGTATAAAACCTGCTCCTATACCTTGTATTTTGTGAGAACCTGGCACACCTGTTGTAATAATAGCTGAACTTTCTGGTTCTAATGCGATTATTTCTATATTAGGATTTTTAGAACGTAGGTATTCGCCAGTACCAGTAATTGTACCACCTGTACCTATTCCAGATATAAATATATCTATTTTTCCATTTGTATCTTCCCAAATTTCTGGACCAGTTGTTTTTCTGTGTATTTCTGGATTAGCTGGGTTTATAAACTGACCTGGCAAAAATGGATTTTTTGTTTCCTCTGCAATTTCCTTTGCTTTTGCTATTGCTCCTTTCATACCTTTCGTACCTTCTGTAAGTACAATTTCAGCTCCGTATGCTTTTAATATATTTCTTCTTTCTATACTCATTGTTTCTGGCATAACAAGTATACATTTGTATCCACGAGCAGCAGCAACAAATGCAAGACCAATACCTGTATTTCCGCTTGTTGGTTCTATTATTGTAGAATCTTTTGTAAGTATTCCTTTTTCTTCTGCATCTAATATCATAGACATTGCTATTCTATCTTTTACGCTACCTGCTGGATTAAAGCCCTCTAATTTTGCTATTATTGTTGCTACAGTTTTATGTTTTTGTCCAAGTTTAGAAAGTTCAAGTAATGGAGTTTTTCCTATTAAGTCTATAGAATTTTTATATATCATGATTCTCCCTGCGTTTTACTAAGTTATATTTAAAATATTTTAATTGTTATTTTTTAGTATGTCAATCATCAAAAATTAACCTTTTTAAAAAAAAAATCGAGTAGGAGGCTATCCAATAATTGAATAGCCGACCTCTCACACCACCGTACGTACGGTTCCGTATACGGCGGTTCTTTAGTTTACTAGA
>WRGD01000122.1 GCA_009787355.1 Defluviitaleaceae bacterium
AAAAAAAAAAAAAAAAAAAAAAAAAATAATATTTTACGAAAAATAAAAATTGGAGGAAATCAATGTTTGAAAAATACACAAAGGAACAATTACTAGAAGAATTTTTTGAGACAGGTAACAATGGAGAAACTGAAAAAATAAAAATAGTTGAAGAAAAAATAAAAAGATATAGAAATAAAAATGGCTACGACAAACAAGTTGAAGATGTTCTACTTTTAATTAAAATGTTTAAATCGGAAGCTAAATTTAGCGATTTCGAAGAATCTTCTAAAATCGTATTCCCAATACTTGAAAGAGCTCGTATTCAAATAGACCTAGATTTAACTGATATTAGAATTATGGCAACAGCTGTTAGTCATACAAAAAATTATCGCCAATCTTTTTTACTTGGCGAAAAATTATTAAGATATTTAGAAAAATATAGTAATCATTATAAACATCCTCGTATACAAATGGTTGTACATTCAGGTGTTTCTTCTAGATTAGTGCGTTCAAAATATTATGATAATGTATCAGATTACGAAGAGTTAAGAAAATACTTCTTGTTACATATAGAAAAAGCTATTGGGTTGTGTAAAAAAGAAAAATTTAAAGACTTTCTTGGTGTAAATGTTGTTATGAAAGGGATTTTCCTAGGCGATTTTGATATTGTTCAAAAAGGTTTAAGTTTAGCTGCAGAATATGGAAATCATGCACTTTATGAAATGTTATTACTTATGATAAAAGAATATAAATCATTTATTGAATTTCCTATAACAACAGCACAATTAAAAACTATACTTGGTAAAAATATAAAAATGCTTCGTAAAGCAAATAAGATTAGTGTAGAAGAACTATCAGATATGTTGGGTATTGCTAGTAGTTCTACTTTAAGGCATATAGAAAGAGGCTCTCAGGAACCTAGTATAGTTATTTTACTTAAATTATCTAAAATTTTTAACGTTTCTATAAATTCTCTTTTTCAAGATTCAAGTAATGAATCATTACAAATAGATAGCAATTCATTAAAATTAAATGAAATTAGAACAATGATAATGAAACTAGATGCTAAAGAGCTAAAATATTTTGAAAGTATGCTTAGACAAATGCTAGATTTAAGAAAAGAATAATTAAATATGGAAGGAGGTGTGTGTAATGGCATTGATTTTATACTTAACAAATTCAAGATACTCAATTCTTAGTCCTTTTTTGTGGCCTACAGTTACTGGTTAAATTAAACTGTTATATCTAAAATAACAATAATTGAGTATGTTCCTATATTGAAAAAAAGGAAGACAAAAATAGCCCATTTTAAAAAAATGGGCTATTTTGTATATACTTATTAAATTCAATAAATTATAGATTTAGGAATCAATATATGTATCATGGACAAAATTAGAATACATAATCCAATTAAAGCTATTGTTCATTTCTTATTTATAAATTATGGTAATATTTTATGCTCTTCTCCTCTAAGCTCTTCTATAATTTCATTAAGTTCCTCTAGGGTTAATCCTATTTTTCTTGACATATCTATTATTATCCCTTCTGGATAATTTGACATTATTGCTTCTTTTAGAAAATCTAGTTTGCCTTTTTCAATTCCTCTTTCAATTCCTTTTTCAATGCCTTTTTCAATGCCTTTTTCTATTCCTCTTTCCAAAGCATTCTTCTCAAGTTCTTCTGAATAACTATAATATTTTACTTCTTTAAATCCTTTTAACATTTCCTCTACTTCCTTTCTTAATGGATTATCTTCTTTTATATATTTTTTTGCTATATATTCTGCTATATAATTCATTACTGTTACCCAGTCTAATATTGCTTTTTTTGATACTTCTTCTTTTTCTACTAATTCTATAAAACTTTTATTTAATCTCTCCATATGTTCTTTGAATTTTTTTGTACTTTCCAAATTTAACTCATCATTTCTTACTTCTTTTCTAAATTTTAATGTAGTAAATGGCAGTAACATCTTTTTACTTGATTTCATTAAATCTTCTATACTATATTCCCATAGCTTTATAATAGGATATTTTTGTACCATTTTATTTCCTGTGTCTTTGTTTATAAAATTAATTATATAATTATCTGGTACATCTTTGCTTTCTTCTAGTTGTATTATAGACATACTTGGTAATTCTATTTCTACTTCATATTTATTACTAATATCGATATTTTTTAATTGATTTAATACAATATTTAATTGATAATCTATAGCTCTAATTATCATTGTTTTATCATGCTTTGTTTGAAATTCTAATCCATATATTTTACCTTCTATAGAAAAAACCATGTCCGCATATAATGTATCGAATGTTATTTCTTCATTATTGTTATTATTGTCTTTATCATTTTGAATAATTTTAGGTCTTATAAATTCTGCTGATAAATGAACTAATTTTGCAGTATTTGGATTATATCTAGTATTAAATATTTCATTTATTATTTTTATCAATTCTTTTTTATCTGCTGCTACTACACTTTTTATTGCTTCATCTGCTGTTATTTTCTTTTGCGTTATTTTCATTTGTTCATTATACTCTCCTTTGATTTTATTATATCATTAATTTATTTTATTTTGGAGATTAAAAATTTTTATATAAAGGTCCGATATTTTAATTTTGATAATCTTATAGCATTAATATAAAAACTATTAAAACAGAGAGCAACCCTGTTCATACTAACATTTTTTTATTGACAAGGGGTGCGGTTAATATTAAAATTAGTTTATAATATACTTTATATAGAAAGAACATAAGGTGATTAAATGTATAACATAAGAAATATGATACCCTCTGACAAAAAAGCTGTCAGAAAAGTAATGTGGCGAGTATTCGGCATTATAAGCCTTGTTGTGCCTGTAGAAAAAATGGGAGCGGTTGCAGTTGATGAAGTAGGTAACATAGTAGCATTTCAATTTTACAGCTACAAAAAAAGCAGAGGGCGGATAACGCTACTAGGGGTTTTGCCAGAACACCGAGGTCGTGGTCTTGCAACAAGGCTGATTGAAACTGCAAAACAAGAACTTTTTGAAACCTACGGTTGCCACACAATCACAACAGAGGTAACCGACGACAATGTAGCAAGCTTTGGTCAGTTCGAAAAACTTGGCTTTGTTCGTGCGAATATTTTTAAGCTGTCGTTTCGTGAAGTCATTGGCACGCGTGCCATGTGGATACCTTTTACACAGATATATGTTTGCCACAAAGATGAAAACAAAACAACAAAAACAAAAGATAACGGTGGATTATTGCACATTGTATTTTTTGTTTTGTTAAATATATTAGTACGCTCTGTTTATGTAAACATATGTCATACTAGCTATGATTTTTATGAACTGCTCTTTTGGGCTTATCGTTCACATTTTGGGGCAACTGGTATCCTATCAAATATGAAAACACAAAAGAGTTTAAGCGAGATATGGCTATCAATGGATTTTTTAGCATAGCTACTGTTATAATTATTTATTTGATATCGCCTTTTGATGGGTTTGTGATAAATATCATGGCTTTTTATGTGCTACGGGAAACAATTCTTATCAATGAAAACACCAGTCGGGTACAGCCATGGTTGCGGGGACTAGCTAAGCATGAGTAATAGTCGTGTTTAATATTTTTGGTTATACTAACACTAAAAAGAATAATTAAATGCCCATTAAAAAATGGGCTATTTGTAAATATGAAATGTAGCTGATTTATTTTGTACATATTTTAATATTAATTTCCCAAATCCTCTTATACTTATCTCCATATCATTTTTCAACAACTCAAAATTTATTTTATCTTTATATTGCGAAGAATTATTTATATATACTTTACTACTTTCGACTAATTTCTGCGATTCACTTCTTGAAATATTAAAACATTTTGAAATTAATTTACTTAATCTAAAATCATCTATTTTTATTTGTATCTCTTTATAATTTTCTAGAGGAATAAATAACATTTCCTTATTAGCTAAACTTGTATTTACTCTATTTTTTCCAACACTGCTTAGTCTTACATAAACAAAATCAAATATATCGTTGTCCAGAAAAACAACAACATTTTCATTAAATATAAGTATATCTCCAATTTTGTACCTATCTATTCCCAAAGATAAAATAGAACCAAGTATATTCCTATGGCTTACATTTTCCATATTTTTAAAATTTATTTGAAGTGGAGTGATAGGGAAGTTATTTTCCGATATATTATCAAGTGGAGATATAGCAATTTGGACTCTTTTAGTACCTTCTATACCTCCAAACATAGAAAAATAAAATTTTCCATGTTCTTTTTTTAAAATATCTAAAATTTCATTAGCTTTGTTTATTTGCAAAAAATCTGTAAATTGTACATTAAACGTTTTTTGACACAAAAAGACCATGTTCAAAACTTTTTTAAACAAAAGTTTATCTTCAGGTCTTTGTAAATTTAGAAATGTGTTTATAAGAAAACCTCCTCTAATATGGTAGAATCAAAATTTATCTACATAAAACCATGTAACAGGCTTATAACTATACTCTCAACTATTTGTATTAAGAAAAAAAGTATAAGTACAGAAAAATCAATCATCATTCCAGGACCACCCAAAGGAGATTTCATTAAAACACGTCGTATTGGAGAAAGTAAGCTTTCGGTTAAATTGAAAATTAAGTATGCTATTTTACTATTACGTAAATCCATACTAAATAAACTTAACCAACTTAAAATAATTCTAGCAATTAAAAGTATTCTAAGAAACAAAAAAAACATACGTACAGCTTCTATTATATTTTGAAACATATTTTTCCTAACTAATAAACTATCATACAATTAAAAAAATTTTAATTGTATTTAAATTTAAAATTAACCTGTTTTGAAACAGTTTTTGCATTTCTCAAAACTTCATCTGCGTTATATACCTCTGCATAACTAGGATATGCTATAAATTGTGAGGAACCTTCAGAAGCTCTTTTTATATTAAAATCTAGTGCATTTGCAGTTGCAGATATTATATCGGAAAGTCTTTGAGCTGTACCATTGTCTACACCTTCTAGATTTACAATTACTCTATTATTATTTTTTATACTTTCTACGATTATTGCAGAATCTTCTATTGTTTTTGGTTCAAAAAATTCTATAGAATAATCGGGTGTTAAATCTGGTTCTTTGTTAAAATTTACAACATTTGAACCACGTGTACGATTATAAGTATTTGTTCTTTTTAGTGGTACTTCTTCGTACTCTTCTTCATAGTATTCGTATTCATCATCTGCATCTTCACCAATTATAGATGATTTTATTTTTTCAAAAAATTTTTTCATATCGTTCACACTTTCTTTAGTATTTGGACTACATATTACAAACTTTCATGTAAATGGGATATGTATTTTGATAATTATAGCATAATAATAGAGTTTGTCAATCTAAAAAAAAGTGTTTTTTTCGATAATTAGTTTTTGTTTTTAGCATTTTCTAATTCTTTTTGCAAAATATTAATAATGTCTTCCATTTCTAATATTCGTTGATTTAATTGCTTTATTTTTCTGAAATACATTTCTTCCTTTTCTTTAAAAATTTCTGCCTGTTTTATGCTACTATCTAGTACATTATCTGTTTGCGATTTTTTTATTTCGAAATTTTCTACTACTCTATTATTTCTATTATTTAAATTCGAAAAACTATCAAAAGAAAAAGACCAATGTGGCGGTTCTTCAGTATTTTCTGAAATTATTTGGTTGCTCATTTGATTTGGTATATCTTGGTTATTAACGTTATACTCTAACATTTTATTTTCTAGATTAACTACTTCCTCTGGTGGTTCTACTTCTATTTTATGAGCATCTTCATATTGTACTATATTTTCTATAAATTTTATGTTGTTATTTGCTCTATGATAAAAATTGCTATACATATCCGGTAAAATTTGAATATCCCAAGGATTATACATATCTATATATAAATTTCGTACAAAAAAATTTTTTAAATCCATTTTTTCATCAGACAAATATAATCCTCTTTTTGGAAACATACATATTTTATTTTTGTATACAGATGGTTTTTCAAATGTATTTGATATTTTTTTAGACACAAAAATTTGATTCTTATATCTAAAAAATATGTATATATCACCCATAATTATATTTATTAAACAATTTTCTATTTTTTGGCCTTCCCAAATAAGTATAGGAGGTTCAAAATTGTTTGTTATTTTTTCTTTATAGATAAGTTGATAAGAAAATAATGTTTTTACTACGTATATAGAATGTATAGAACTATTTGTTGTTAGAAAACAGCTATCCAAAATTTGATTGTATCCACTATATATCGGTTTAAACTCGCTAAAACCACTTCTACTTATTTCTCTATACCCAATATTTTTATGAGTATCTTCTTTTACAAAAGAAATATCTTTTGTGAAAGAATTATTTTTTTTATTTTTCGAGTCTTTAAAAAACTCTTGTTTATATGTTTTTGACTGATAAAATATCAGCATATGCTCTTTTGTTACTTCTTGTATTTCAAATTCAAAATTTAAATTCTTTATATATTCGTCTATTAATATTTTATTTTGCCCATCTTCAATATTTATGTATATACTGTCATCTGTATTATATATTAAATTATCTCTCAAAGGATGTATTATGGTATCAAATGTTTTTAACGATATTTTTTCTTTTAACCATTTTTCCAAATCGGAAGAAATATATTTTATTACACCATCTTCGTAAATACTGCAATATATTTCTATATTTTCACCCACCACTATATTAAATTTTCCAAAATAATTATTAACAACTATATACTCTTTAGACCAAAAATCACTTTTATACATTTTATAGCAAATAGCATTGTTCAAATAATAAAAACATACGGTATTTTCTTTAAATCTAACAATATAATTTGTCATAGTTACCTCTCAAATAAAAAAATAAAAACTGTCCTTTACATCATTTCAAATATACTATATACTTATGTTCAAATTATTATTTTATTTCATTTTTTATAATAAATATAAAATTTTGTTAGAAGGAGAGGTTCACTTTGCTATACATTATTACAATAGCTGTCCTTGTAGGGCTTGACCAAATTTTCAAAAGGCTCGCTTACATAAACCTAAGACCTATGGGTAGTATACCTATTACAAATTTTTTTAGCCTAACATATTTAGAAAATAGAGGAGCTGCATTTAGTATATTGTATGGTGCAAGATGGTTTTTTGTTGCTATTACTATACCTATTCTTATTGGTTTTTATCTTTATTTTAGAAAACTAAAAAACACAAAACAACATAGTTACGTAAAAATTTCTATTGTAATTTTATCTGCTGGGGCTATTGGCAATTTTATAGATAGGCTTCTTTTTGGTTTTGTTATAGATTATTTGCATATTACGGCTATAAATTTCCCTGTATTCAATTTTGCAGATATACTAATTGTAACAGGAGCTATACTTTTCGGAATAGTTACTACTTTTTTTGTAAAGGAATAATATGGAGTATATCGTTACAAAAGAATTTGAAAATACTAGGATAGATACATATCTTAGTCAAAATACAGATTTCTCTAGAAATTTTATACAAACTTTAATAAAAAATAATCAAATTTTTGTAAATGGAAAAAGTATAAAAACTAGTACAAAACTAAATGCAGGAAATGTTATAAAAATTGATTATAAAGAAACTGATATAAATATAGAAAAAGAAAATATTGAGTTAAATATAATATATGAAGACAACGACATAATAGTAGTAAACAAGCAAAAAGGATTAGTCGTACACCCAGCACCAGGCAACTATACTGGTACACTTGTAAATGCTCTAATGTATCATTGCGGTAATTTATCAAAAATAAATGGAGTTTTAAGACCGGGTATAGTACACAGGATAGATAAAGATACAACCGGTATTATTGTTGTATGTAAAAATGACATAGCTCACAATTTTCTTGCAAATCAATTTGCAGAACATAGTATTATACGTAGTTATGAAGCAATAGTTTTTGGCAACATAAAACAAGATAATTTAAAAATAAGTGAGCCAATAGGTAGAAGCACAAAAGATAGAAAAAAAATGGCTGTTGTATATAAAAATTCAAAAAAAGCTATTACAAATATAAATGTATTGGAGAGATTTTTTTACAAAGGAAATTCCTATACATATATAAATGCAAGACTTGAAACAGGTCGTACTCATCAAATACGTGTTCATATGTCCCACATAGGGCATCCGCTTTTAGGAGATATAATATACGGATACAAAAAACAACCATTTAATACACAGGGGCAAGTTTTGCACGCTGGAGAACTTGGTTTTCTTCATCCATCTTTTTATTACAAAAAAGATACAGAATATACAAAAAAAGATTATGTAAATTTTCATTCACCACTACCACAATATTTTGAAGAAATTCTAAATACATTGCGTAAATAAAAAAATTAAAAAGGAGAGAAATATGTTATTAAAAGGTTCAACTCTTGCAAAAAATATAAAAGATACAGCTAAAGCTAAAGTAGAAAGTTTGGAAAAAAAACCAGTAGTAGCAGTAATACAAGTTGGAGATGATGAATCTGCAAAAGTATATACAAAAAGTATGAAAAAGCTAACAGATTATGTTGGAATGAAACTTTTAGACTACCCATTGAAAGAAGATATACCAAAAGAAGAATTATTAGATTTAATAGACGCTTTAAACAAAAACGATGAAATAACCGGTATATTTTTACATATGCCATTGCCATCTAATTTCAACAAAAATGAGATTATTTCTAAAATAGACCCAATAAAAGACATAGATTGCATTACTCCTCATAATATAGGACTTTTATCTATAGATAGTGGCGTTGTTTTTCCTTGTACTCCGTATTCCTGTGTTGAAATTTTAAAATATAACAATATAGAAATTGCAGGTAAAGAATGTGTAATACTTGGTAGAAGTATTATAGTAGGTAAACCATTAGCTACTATGTTACTTAAAGAAAATGCAACTGTAACAATTTGTCATTCTAAAACAAAAGATTTGAAAGAAGTAACAAAAAGAGCAGATATTTTACTATGTGCAATAGGAAAAGCAAATTTTGTAACAGAAGATATGGTTAAAGATGGGGCTGTTGTTGTAGATGTAGGAATAAACGTTTTGGAAGATGGTAGTCTTGCTGGAGATGTGGATAATACAGTAGAAAAAATAGCATCTTGTATGACACCTGTACCGGGCGGGGTTGGTCCTGTTACAGTTGCAATAATGGTGAAGAACATTTTAAGTTTGTACGACTTGCAAAATTCTTAAAAACTATATAAAAATACAACTCAAAAGAGTTCTTTGGAGTTGTATTTTTTTAATTATAAAATCTATTTAATGTTATTATTTTCTTGAATGGGGTATAAGATTATTACAGAATATATATCTTATAAGGGGTATAATTAACAACGAAATTATCAAAATTTTATTATATTTAAATGCAAATAATGTTAATAAAACAATTCCAAAAAATCTATAATCATGGTATAATAATTTCAATAAAAAATAATAAAGGGGTAGTAATGTTAAGAAGTGAAATAAAAGATGAATACAAATGGGATTTATCAAGTCTTTATAAGAATGATTCGGATTGGGAAGAAAAATATAATTCTTTTTTTGAAAAAGTAGACGAACTTTCAAAATTTGAAAACACTTTAGGCAAAAGTAGTGATAATTTATTACAATTTTTTAATAAATTCTTTTTTATCTCTGAAGAAATAGGGAAGATATTAGTATATTCTGGCTTAAAACATGATGAAGATACAACAAATAGCTTTTATACATCTATGAACGGTAAATCAGATACATTATATGTAAAGTTTAATACAGCCACCAGCTTTTTAACTCCAGAGCTTATCTCTATTGGAAAAGAAAAAATATATAAATTTATAGGAGAAAAACAAGAATTAGAAATTTACAAGCATTTTTTTGATAATCTTTTTAGAGGAGAGCATCATATTCTTTCAAAAGAAAAAGAAGAAGTAATAGCAATGACTGGTGAAATACTATATACTCCACAAAAAATATTCTCCATGATAAACAATGCAGATTTAAAATTCGAAAAAGTCAAAGATAGCAATGGGAAAGAAGTAGAAGTAACACATGGCACATTTATTAATCTTCTTCATTCTACAGATAGAGTCTTGAGAGAAAATGTTTATAAATCTTATTATAGGCCTTATATAAATTTGAAAAATTCTATTGCAGAATCTTATTATGGGTCTGTTAAGTCTGATATTTTTATGTCTAGTGTTAAAAAATATCCATCTTCACTAGAATCAGCACTTTTTGATAACAATATTTCTGTAGATATTTACAAAAACCTTATTAAAACTGTAAAAGACAATTTACACTTATTCCAAAAGCATTTAAGACTGAGAAAAAAATTTCTTAAACAAGATAAATTAAATATGTACGATATATTTACCCCACTTGTTAAAGAAGTTGATTCCAAAGTTACGTATGAAGAAGCAAAAGAAACTATAATAAAAGCATTACAACCACTCGGTTCTGATTATGGTAGTATACTTAAAAAAGCATTTAACGATAATTGGATAGATTTATATGAAAGCAAGGGAAAAAGGTCGGGTGCTTATAGCTGGGGTACTTATGGTTCTAATCCATATATTTTAATGAATTATGCAAATAAAATGGATGATATGTTTACACTAGCTCACGAGATAGGTCATTCTATACACAGCTATTATACAAGAAAAACTCAACCACTTATATACGGCGATTATACAGTATTTTTAGCAGAAATAGCATCTACATTAAACGAATCACTTTTAACACATTATTTATTAAAAAATACAAAAGATAAAAAAATGTACGCATATCTTATAAATCATTTTATAGAAAATTTTAGAGCTACACTTTTTAGACAAACAATGTTTGCAGAGTTTGAAATGATAACACATGAAAAAGCGGAATCAAACGAACCACTTACAAGCGATATTTTAAATGAAATATACAAAAATCTTTTAGAAAAATATTTTGGAGATACTGTAGAAATAGATGAAATAATAATACATGAGTGGTCTCGTGTGCCTCATTTTTATGATTCTTTCTATGTATACCAGTATGCAACAGGTTTTTCTGCTGCTATGTCTATATCCAAAAGTATTTTGGAAGAAGGAGAACCAGCTGTAAAGCGTTATTTGAAACTTTTAAAAAGTGGTAGTAGTAATTATTCTATAGAACTTTTAAAAGAGGCAGGGATTGATATGACAAGTTCAAAACCTATAAAAGATGCTCTTTCTGTTTTTGAGGATTTAATTGATAAATTAGAGGAATCATTGGAAGTAATATAAAAAATTAATTCGTAATACAAAATAAATTAAGTATTTTGTATTACGAACATTTGTAATTTAATTGTATGGGATATATAAAAGTATATCTTCATGAATATATTCTGTGTCAAGTTCAGCATTCGTATCAAGTATTAAAATATTTAAGTACATAAGATTTTCTCCGAGTAATTCTACAAATTATTTTATATTTCGTAAATATTTTATTCTCATATTTCCGTAAAAGATACAAAAAATAAAAAAATATGTACTTGCAATTAAACAGGAGTGTAACCATAATATAACCTAAGAACTTGCACATTACAAATACCTATGTTATATTTTTATTTATTGCGTTTTATAAAAATGTAAAAATTAAACAAATTAACTTTTGCAAAGCAAAAATTATTAAACTTAGATACATATTTCGTATTTATTTTTGCCTAGTAAAAACACTAAGTATAGAAAGAGTGTAAAAAATATGACCAAAATTAATGTTGCTGTTATTTTCGGAGGTCCGGGACCAGAACACGATGTTAGTAAATCTTCTGCTATTAATATTTTTGATAATTTAGATACTCTAAAATATAATATAATTCCCATATATATTTCAAAAGAAAATGAATGGTTTTTATATGATGGTAGTACAAGTAAAATTTCAAACAATATCGAAATTTATTGTGCAAGTGTTGTACCATCTAAACAATCTATTCTGCGAATTGTAGGAGATAAAGTAAAAACAATAAGTTTAGATGTAGCTTTTTCTATTGTTCATGGAAAACTTGGAGAAGACGGTACTATTCAAGGGGTTTTTGAAGCAATGGAAATACCGTATGTTGGTTGTTCTACTTTGTCTTCGGCTGTATGTATGGACAAAACTTATACAAAGCTGATTGCAAATAGTATAGGAATACCTACTACTGAACATATAATACTTAAAAAACATAAAAAAGACATAAAAGAAATTTTAAATGATGAAAAAATAAATGAAATAAAAGAAAAAATAGGATTTCCGTGTATTGTGAAACCGTCATCTTCAGGTTCTTCTGTTGGAACAGCTAAAGTTAAAAACAAAAAAGAACTTTTAATATCTGTATCTGAAGCATTTGAAATAGATAATAAAATAATGATAGAGAAATATATAAAGGCTAGAGAGTTAGAATGTGCAATACTTGGTAGTGGAGATAATATTATATGTACACTTCCTGGAGAAATTTTAACAACTGACACTATATATTCTTATGATGCAAAATATAATAATCCAAGTTCTAAAAATATAATACCTGCAAAAGTTTCAGAAGACATAGCAGAACTTGCTAAAGAATATTCCATGAAACTTTTTGAAGCTGTGGATGGCGATGGTATGTGTCGTGTAGATTTTTTTCTAGACACGAAAACAAATATTCTTATATTTAATGAAATAAATACAATACCCGGTTTTACAGATATAAGTATGTATCCAAAGTTGCTTGTACATGAGGGTATTACAAACAAGAATATACTAGACAAATTAATAGAAATGGCGATTTCAAAATATGAATAATAAACCTATAGGTATTTTTGATTCTGGTCTTGGTGGTCTTACTGTATATAAAGAGATAAAAAATATACTTCCAAATGAAAATATAATATATTTTGCAGATACGAAAAGAGCTCCATATGGAGGAAAATCAAAAGAAGAATTAAAGGTTTATTCTAAAGACATAATAGATTTTTTGTTAGAACAAGATGTAAAAATAGTAGTGATAGGTTGTAACACTATAAGTTCGAACTTATACAATTATTTAAAAAATGATTATAAGATACCCATTTTCGAGCTTATGGAATCTGCTATAGAAGAAAGTTTGAAATTTTCCAAAAAAGGAATAGGGTATTTTGCGACATCTTCAAATATTAAAAGTGGAGTATTTGAAAAAGGTATAAAAAAAATTTCTAGTGTAGAAGTTTTTAAAAAAGCTTGTCCATTATTTGTACCATTGATAGAAGAGGGATTTACAGATTTTAAAATTGTAAAACCTGTAATAATTCATTATTTAAAAAATATTGAAGATAATATCGATACACTTGTTATGGGTTGTACACATTATCCCTTTTTGGTCGATTCTATAGAAAAATTGGTACAGAATATAACAATTATAAATCCAGCTAAAAGTGCAGCTATAAAAATAAAAAATTTTATAGAAAATAGTGATATATTAAATACAGGTAAAAAAGAGAAAAATATTTTTTATACAACAGGCGATAATAGAAAATTTGAAATTTTGGCTAAAAAATTGATAGGTGAGGATTGTAATGTAAGTACGGTTGTATTGTAGATATATTCCTTAATAAAAATTAACAAAAATTCCTGCAATTTTTTTCAAGAAGTGCTTGACATAATGAATAAAATGCGATATACTTACGTTCGAATATTCTTAAATGAACATAAGAGAATTTCTGTAAATTTTAATCATACTCCTTCCTCTCTATATAATATTAGAGTAAAAGCCACCTGTACAGGTGGCTTTTTTTGGTCATATATCAAAACAAGTGAAATTCAAGAAAATTACTGAGTATTACGCTTACCTGTTTTTAATGGTTTTTTTAAAATACAAAAAATATTAATTAACAAAAAAACACCTTGTAAATTTCTTTATAAGGTGTTTTTTTGTTATTCTTAATTCCTGCTCCCTCTACTCAAAAATCTCAAAATAAACATAAATAAGTTTATAAAATTTAAATATAGACTAAGAGAAGAGTATATTGCTAAATTTTCTGTTAAAGCTGTAGCTTCACCGTAACTATCTATACTACTTGTATACAAATGTTTTATTTTATTGGAATCGTATACTGTCATTCCTAAAAATATAAAAATACCAGATACAGTTATTATAAAATCTAGCATACTGTTCACGAGAAATATATTTACAACACTTGCAATAACAAGTCCTATTATAGCAGTTCTAAGTATGTTTCCATGAGATGTTAAATCTTGTTTGGACAATATACCATAAACAGCCATAGCCCCAAAAGATAAAGATGTAATTAAAAATGCTATACCTATTGTTTGTAACTCATAAACTAAAGCAATAAATGTAAACAAAATACCCATACTTGCAGAATAAGTAAGATAAAGTATTTTTACTTTTATAGGTGCCATTTTGTGTAATCTGGATGACATAAAAAAAACTAAAATCATTTGAGCAATAGCAATTAGTAACATAAGATTCATAGATGTTTCTAAAAACGGTCCAAACACAGCAGGTGCAGTATAAAGTCCTGTTATAAAAAATATTACTACTGCAGCTGTAGTTAAAAGACCCGCAAATGTCCAACCATACACTTTTGCAATATGCCTGTTTAAACCTGCTGAACTTACATAACTTAAATTTTCATAATTATTTCTAAAATTCATATTTTAAACCCTCCTTTATGCAAGAGAAATATCATTATTTTCATTGTTTGCTGTTTCCACATTTATATCGTCAAAATTAACATATTCTTTAAGTATTTTCATAAATTCTTCACCTGTTAAGGTTTCTTTATCTATTAAAAATTCTGATATGCTATTAAGAGCTTTTAGGTTGTCTCTTAAAAGTTTTTGAGCCTTGTCGTAACATTCTTTTAAAATATTTTTAACTTCTGTGTCTATTTCAGAACCTGTAACATCGGAAACATTTAAAACAGGTCTACCATCCAAGTATCTATTCTCTATGCTTTCAAGACCCATAAGCCCAAATTTTTCACTCATTCCATATTGTGTAACCATAGACCTCGCCATTTTTGTAGCTTTTTCTATATCATTGGAGGCACCGGTAGTTTGAGTATTAAAAACTATTTCTTCTGCTGCACGTCCACCAAGTGTCATAACTATTCTTGCTAGTATTTCATTTTTTTCTTCCAAAAATTTTTCTTCTTCAGGCATTGTCATAACATATCCCAAAGCTCCCATAGTACGTGGCACTATAGTTATTTTTTGTACTGGTTGTGAATTTTTTTGAAGAGCTGCAACTAAAGCATGCCCAATTTCGTGGAAAGCAACTAAACGTTTTTCTTTTGGTGAAAGTATACGGTCTTTCTTTTCTTTACCTGCTATTACAACTTCTACAGCTTCCATCAAATCTTCTTGCATTACAACATCTCTATCAAAACGTACTGCTCTAAGTGCTGCTTCATTTATCATATTAGCCAAATCAGCACCCGCAGCTCCACTGGTAGCAAGAGCGATTTTTTTCAAATCTACATCAGCTCCCATTTTTACTTTTTTAGCATGCACTTTTAAAATATTTTCACGACCTGATAAGTCCGGTTTTTCTACAATTACACGTCTATCAAATCTACCCGGTCTTAATAATGCTTTGTCTAAAATTTCTGGTCTATTTGTTGCGGCAAGTATCATTATACCTTTACTTGTATCAAAACCATCCATTTCAGATAAAAGTTGATTAAGCGTTTGCTCTCTTTCATCATTTCCGCCACCGTATTTACTGTCTCTACTTTTTCCTATTGCATCTATTTCATCTATAAATATAATACATGGAGCGTTATTATGTGCTTGTTTAAATAAATCTCTTACACGAGATGCACCAACACCAACATACATTTCTACAAATTCTGAACCAGATAAAGAAAAAAACGCAACATTTGCTTCACCAGCAACTGCTTTTGCAAGTAAAGTTTTACCAGTACCGGGAGGACCAACTAATAATGCACCTTTTGGTTGTAATGCACCTATTTTCGTATATTTGTCAGGCTTATGAAGAAAATCTACAATTTCATGAAGACTCTCTTTAGCTTCTTCTTGACCTGCAACATCTTCAAAAGTAATTCCTGTCTTTTTTTCCATATCATATTTTTTTGCATTCGATTTTCCAAAAGACATAAAACCACCTCCGCCACTACTTCCAATACCTTTTGCAACACGACGCATAAGAAGTGTTATAATAAGGTAAAAAAAAGCAAGTGGAAGAACCCAAGATATAATAATTTCCATCATAACATTTGTTTCTATTATTGGTGAAAAATATTCAACACCAGAATATATAAGTCTATCTACAAGATTTGGGTCATGAAGATTTCCGGTATAGAAAGTTCTATTTGCATTGTTAGCTCCAATAAAAGTGGGTCTATTAAAAAAATTTACACGTGCTTGTTCTATAAAAGAATTTGAAACGGGTAATTCTTGTTGTATTGCTGGTGAATCGCTTATATGATGTGCTTGTATATTTATATTTTCTAATATATTTACTACATTTTCTACTGTCTCTTCGTCTAAATTGTCTCGTAGAGAAATTGTAAGCCTAGTTGGGCTTATTTCTACGCTACTAACACTATTTGTATCTAATAAATTTAAAAATTGGTCATACCTTATGTTATGCCTTGTTCCTTGTGATAAATTATTTGTAAAAACATTTATAATAACCGTTAAAACAAGACCTATTAATAAAAAATGAAAAATATTAAAACCAGAACCAGGGGGAGTATTTTTATCATCTTTTTTTTGATTTGGACTATTTTCGTTCATCAAACCTCCTTTATCATGTAAATATATAATAGTTTTTAGTGTATACGATTGTATTTGATATGTCAACCACGGATAGAATTAAAAAATATCTAAATTAAAGATATAAAAAAATCTATCAAACAAACATTATATTATGAAAATAAAAAAATTATTAAAAAAATTTTCTAAGCATTTTTACAAAAAATTTTATATGTCTTGTTTTATAATGATATTAGGTATTAAAAGTTAATATCATTAACTTATAGCGTAGGAGGAATAATGGATATTTACATAGATATAATTTTTTTTATAAATTTAATGATGAATTTCATAATATTTTTTACAGTTTCCAAAATTTCAAAAACAAATAAGAATTTTTTTAGAATATTTTTGGGTTCAGCTACATCAGCATTATTATATTGTATATTTTTAGTTTTCCTACAAAATATTTTTAATATATTCACAGCTATATTTATTTTAATATCTGGATTATTTGTTTCTTTTGGAAAAATTTTTATAAAAAGATTTGTATTCTTTTTAATATATTCACATCTTATTGCTTTTTTGATTGGAGGTATGGCTACAGCAATATACAATTACACAAATATTAGCTTAAATACTGTTTTTAGTATAATAAGACATTTTAATATAAATATACTTTTTACGTCTACTATAATAAGTTATATATCTATTTACTTTGCAAATAGATATTTTCAAAAAATAAAAATGACAAAAAAATCTTTTTGCAAAGTAGAAATTTTTAAAGATAATAAAAGTGTATCTTTTACAGCTTTAATTGATACTGGAAATAGTTTGGTAGACCCTTTAAATCAATGTCCCGTTATAATTGCTGAACAAAAAATAGTGAACAAAATTTTTAATATTAATAATATTGATGAAAACAAGGGTTTTGAAAAAATAAGGCTAATACCCTACAAAACAATTGGAAATGAAGGTATTTTAACAGGTTTTAGTCCAGATAAAGTTATAATAATAAATAATAAACAACCAATAGAAACAACAGATGTTGTTATAGGTTTATGTGATTTTAATCTTTCTAGAAAAGGATTATACCAAGGATTATTAAATCCATCATTTTTAGAACAAACGGCATAACTTTAGTTAATTAGATAGTTTGTTTTATCCATTTTTTATAGAAAAAAATTTGAATAAGGAGAATAAATGAACACTTTTAATTTAAACAAAAAAGTTTTTTTAAGAATCAAAATGAATATAAAAAAATTTATAGGGATATTTTTTTCAGATGGAGATGAAAAAGAAATATTTTACATAGGAGGAAGCGAAGCTCTTCCGCCTCCACTCACATCTTCTGAAGAAAGAGAATTACTTTTAAATATCGATAATGAAGATAAAAATACAAGAAAAATACTAATAGAAAGAAATTTAAGGCTAGTTGTGTATATAGCAAAAAAATTTGAAAATACAGGTATAAATATAGAAGATTTAATATCTATAGGAACAATAGGTTTAATAAAAGCAATAAATACTTTTAAAACAGATAAGAACATAAAATTAGCAACATATGCCTCTAGATGTATAGAAAATGAAATATTAATGTACCTTAGAAGAAACAATTCTAAAAATAAACTAGAAATTTCTATAGATGAGCCATTAAATGTTGATTGGGAGGGTAACGAGCTTCTTCTTTCTGACATACTTGGAACAGATATAGATATAATATACAAAGATATAGAAGAGGAAACCGATAGAGATTTACTAAATATAGCAATAAATAAATTAAACCCAAGAGAAAAAAAGATAGTTGAACTTAGATTTGGTATAAATTCTGAAAATGAAGAAATGACTCAAAAAGAAGTTGCAGATTTGCTTGGAATATCACAATCTTATATATCCAGACTAGAAAAGAAAATAATAAAAAGACTACGAGTAGAGATGTCAAAAATGATATAAAATAATTGTAACATAATACATGCCATTGCATAAAATGAAATAAACGAGCCAATTAAAATATAAATTAATTGGCCTTTATTTTTTGAATTATCTAAATTGATTTGTAAAATATCTAATATACAAAAATATGTATGTTTATTAATAAGTTTAGATGTAAACAATTTATATAATGTATATTTAAAGATGGCTTAAAATGTGGAGGTATTTATGGACAGTCTTGTTATTCGTGGGGGTAGAAAGATAAAAGGTGAAATAGATATACAAGGTTCTAAAAATTCGGCATTACCTATACTTTGCAGTTGTATACTTGTGAAAGGAATAGTTGTTTTGCATAATGTACCGAATATAACAGACATTCATATAACAATAGAAATTTTAAAATCTCTAGGTGCGATAGTAAAAATAGAAAATAATAATACAATTATAATAGATTCTACAAATATAAATTCATCTGTAGTTCCTTACAGCTTAGCTCATAAAATGCGTTCTTCTATAATATTTTTGGGAAGTCTTTTAGGTAGAATGGGAGAAGTTACTATTGGTTATCCTGGTGGATGTAAGCTAGGAGCTAGACCAATAGACCTTCATTTAAAATCACTTATAAGCCTTGGTGTAAATATAACAGAAGATGAAGAAGGTATAAAATGTGTTTGTAATAATCTTTTTGGAAATAAAATAAATCTAAGTTTTAAAAGTGTTGGGGCAACACAAAACATAATACTTGCAGCAGTCTGTGCAAAAGGAGCAACTATAATAAAAAATGCTGCAACAGAGCCAGAAATTCTAGATATGATAGCTATGCTAAACAAATGTGGTTCTAAAATAAAAGTAATTGGTGATACAATAATAATAGACGGTGTAAAAAAATTAAATGGTACAGAATATACCGTAATGTCAGATAGAATAGTTGCAGGAACATACCTTGCTACTGCAGCTATAACGAATGGAGAAATATATTTAAAGGGAGTAAAAACCAAGCAAATATACCCTATAACAAAAATTTTTGAAGATATGGGTATGGATATACGAACATATGACAATTTCGTATTTGCAAAAACAAATAGATTAAAAGCTGTAAATATAACTACATCTCCACATCCCGGATTTCCAACAGATATGCAGGCACAAATGATGCCAGTTTTAAGTCTTTCAAAAGGTATAAGTAGCATAGAAGAAACAATATTTGAATCTAGAGATAAACACATCTCCGAGCTTAATAAAATGGGTGCAAATATAACGATAATGGAAAATTATAAAGAAAATAAAAAAACAACATTTATAATAAATGAAATAAACAATTTTACAGGAAATGTAGTATATGCAAAAGATTTAAGAGGAGGAGCAGCCCTTGTAATAGCTGGGCTATGTGCAGAAGGTATTACAATTGTAGAGGGATATGAATATATAAAAAGGGGGTATCAAAATATAATAAAAGATTTGAAAAGTCTTGGAGCTGATATTTCGAACAATATAAATATATCGAATGTTATATCAGAAAAATCTCATATTTTAGCTTAATTTTATATAGAAAATCTGTGATTTATGTTTTTAATATCTTTTTAATATCATAAATCCCTTTAAAATTCACAATTGAAGTATTGAGAATTTAAAGGGAGGTACATACGATTTTAACTTTTCAAAATTTGTGTTAGTTGTGTTATCAAATCTGTATTACTATTTAAGTTTATATTTCCTACTTTGTCTACAATTTTTTCTAAATATTCTAGTTCTTTTAGTTTATATAGTGTTTTATTTTCATCTAGTAACTTTGCTGTATTTAACAAACTCCTTGTACTAGCAACTTCTTCACGACGTAAAATAACATTTGCTTGTGCCTTTTTCTCTGCTATTAATACTTGGTTTAAAATTTCTTTTATATCTCCCGGAAGAATTATGTCTTTAATACCTGAATCTAGAAATGTTACAAAGTAATTTTTTTCTTTTTGTTTAAGATTTTCTAATACTTTAGCACCTATTTCATGTTTATTTTTTAATATTTCATCTAATGTATATTTTGCTATGTATTCACGTAAGGCAAATTGTGCTAATAAATATAATTGTTTATCAAAATCATCTATTTGCATTATTTCTACATAGTCTGTAATTTTATAAGTAAAAACAAAATTGACACGTAGTTGTACTTTATCTGTTGTTAATATTTCTTGTCCATGTACTTCTGTAATCAAAGCTCTTGTATCTACAAATCTAACATCTAATTTTGTTTCATTTTTCCAAAAATAATATATTCCCGGTTCTAATAACTCTGTAATCTTACCATTTATACTAAGTATCCCTTTTTGGTACGATTGTACTTCTATTTTTGTGTACAATTTTATAGGTATTTTCAAAAATAAACTTTTTGGAATATCATCGTCTACTTCTATATTGCTTGTATTTATTATTTTAAATGTATTTTTTTGATGCACATTCCAAAATGCATATTTTCCAGATACTAAATAACCATTATATTTGTTATCAATATAATGGATACCAATATGTTCTTCTTTTATATTTATTACATCTAACTCTTCATATACTTCTTTATTTTTCAAAAATATTTCTAATGGATATCCTGGAATATAAAAATTACTTTCCATATTCAATACAATAATATCATTATTTTTTCCTAAAAATCTGTATTTTCCAGCTTTTAAATATTTTTCGAAAATACCATTTTTAAATAAAAAACCACGTTGATTTTCGTTTATAATTTGTTTTTTCATTTTATCTCCTAAAAATACTTTTTGACGGCACTTTAGTTGAGTAGTATATAAATTAAAATCTTTATAATACATAAATTTCTGCAGGATTAGATATTATATTATTTTAACATATATAAAACGGTATCTCCAAAGCGGCAAAGTCAAAAAAATATTGTTGTCATTAACTAAACTAGCTTAATAATACAACGCTTAAAATAATTTGCCTATGCAAAATTTTGTATTTGAATTTGTGTGGGAATTGAACCCACATACATGGTTCCTAACCATCGGATTACCAACAATCCTAAAAATAATAAAATCACTAGAGAGGTGATTGGTGAGTTTATCACGTTAAACCCTACGAATAAAATAGATACAAACACTACAAATTAAAATTTTAGTGTGGCAGAATATACATTTTAGAAAATAAAAAATATAAATATTCTTGCAAAATCAAATCTTATGTATAAATAATATCTAAAATTTAATAGCAAGTCTATGTTTGACGCAATTTTGTTATTTTATTTTAATCGAGTAGGAGGCTATCAAATAATTGAATAGCCGACCTCTCACACCACCGTACGTACGGTTCCGTATACGGCGGTTCTTTAGTTTACTAGATAGA
>WRGD01000123.1 GCA_009787355.1 Defluviitaleaceae bacterium
TATCTAAAAAAGTGTTTGTAAAACTATTGACAAAATATCTTAAAATATGTACAATAATTATATCCTATTTATTTCAATCAGTAGTACATAGTAGTTCAATTATGATATTGTTGAAAATGAATTTAAATAGACAATAATATGTAAAGGTGGTGTTTAGATTATGACATTGTTTTTAGAATTTATAAATTTGGGGTGTATAATTTTTCAACCTTTGGGTGAAGTTTTTTGGAGTTAGATTAAATATGTAATTGCGTTATTTGAAAAAAATAAACATATAAGGAGGCAAAAAAAATTGGACAAAAAATACAAAAAAGAAATCGAAATACTAGATAAAGAAGATTTAATAAATAAATTCTTCAATCTAGGTGGCAATAGTCAAATTGAAAGTATTAAAGAAATTCAAGAAAAGTTAGAAGAATATCAGAAACTAAATGGTTCCGATAAACAAGTTTCAGATATTTTACTTTTAATTAAAATGTCTAAGTTGGAAGCTAAATTTAATGATTTTGAAGAATCTTGTGAAATAGTAGCACCAATAATTGAAAGAGCTACTACTCAAGAGGAATTAGATTTATTTGATATTAGAATTGCAACAGCAGTTGTTGGTCATACAAAAAATTATAAACAATCTTGGTTAATTGGTAAAAAGCTATTAAGAGATTTAGAAAAATATGAAGACCATCCTAAATATTCTCGTATAAAAATGTCTATAAATTCAAATGTTGGTTATAGGTCAAAGCGTTCAAAATATTACGACGATGTATCAGATTACGAAGAGCTAAAAAAACAATTTTTGATACATATAGAAAATGCAATTGATTTATGTAAAAAAGAAGACTTTAAATATGCTCTTGGTATTAATACCGTTAGAAAAGGTCTTTTTTTAGGCGATTTTGACCTTGTTGAAAAAGGTTTAAAATCTATTGAAGAAAATGCAAATGATAAAAGCTATGAAATGGCAATAACTGAAATAAATGAATATAAAGCATTTGCTAGATTTCCTGTAACAGTACCACAATTAAAATCTATAATTGGTAAAAATATTAAAATACACAGAAAAGCAAGCAGAATTAAATCTGAAGAACTAGCAGATATGTTGGGTATTGAAAATTCTGCTTTAAGGCATATAGAAAGAGGAGCTAAGAATATTAGCCTAAGTATTTTATTTAAATTATCTGGATTTTTGAGAGTTTCTATAGATACTCTTTTCCACGATGCAAGTAAAGAAGTTCCCCCAACAGACATGACCCCAATATTATTAAATGAACTTAATACAATGTTAGTACAGTTTAAGCCTGAAGAATTAAAAAATTTAACAGTTGTTGTTAGACAATTTTTAAGCCTTAAAAAAATGAATGATATTAGACATGTCTAATAAATAATTAAGAAAAATTAAATATAAAATAGTAAACAAAAACACAGGTGATAAATTATTTTTTATCTGTGTTTTTTAATGTTTATTTTTCAAAGATTATTTTTTGAACATTTTTGTATAGAAGAAAATACTTATCGAATAATTGATGTAGTACCTAATTTAGTAAGCAAAGAACATTTAGAGGTACTGGAAATACCCATAGACCTTGGAGTATGTGGCATCGCATTACACAAAGGTTTCTTTAATAAGATGATTAGAATTTTGAGAAAACATGATTTTAAATGGTTCTTAGATAAAAAATTAGAGCTTTAAAATGTCAAAAATTACTATAGTTAGACTTCGGAAAAATCATTGACAAAAATTATTACTTATGATAAAACTATTATTGTTAAGTTATTAACAATTGAATATATTAGCGGGTTCTTACTTTGGGAAGTCTGCCATTGTTATAACGACAAATTGCATAGTAGTAGATAAGTAGAAGAATTATTGCAAAGCTTTTAGTTTACATTTTAAAAGGCAACACTAATATTTTATTAAGTTACTTTCATCTAGTGCGATAATTTACTGTTGCCGTAGTTTTATTATCACACAAAGATGTTTAGTATATATAGATAAAATCAGTATTATCTATATATTTGTTGGTATTAGAAAAAACATTAATTTATTATATCACATTTATATAGAAATATACAGCTTTTATCGTAAATTTAAAATGGGAGGAGGGGTATATCGTGGAAAAGCAATATCCAGTTTTAGAATTGATAGTTTGTAATAAATGACGTATTTATATAGGATTTTGAAAATAAACCATATTTTAAAAATAATTTGTCGAGAGAGGATACGTAGATGTCTATAAAGAAAAAAATATGTATACCGATGATTGTATCAGTATTTGCAATTTTTACTATGCTATTAAATAATGCAACAATTGCTTATTCAAACGTAAACACATTTGATGATAATCCACAGCTTATAAGTATTATGCCAGAAGGTGTAATTATGCCAAGAAGTGGAATTGTAATATTGGAAGGTGAGCTTTTACAAGAGTATATTAGACTTAATAATATTGATAATTCAAACAATGATATTGTTAGAATTACAGTAGGTAGTTTTCCTTCAAATGTTATAGAAGAAAATACTTCTCAAATAATTGATGTAGTACCTAATTTAGTAAGTTTTGATTTAACAAATATAAGACAAATGTCAGGAGATAGAATATATCCATCAACATCAAGAGAAGATGTTATAGAGAATCATTTATCTACTACAAATACATTTCAAAGAACACTAACAGGTTCTGCAACATCAGGATTTACTTCTTCAGTAGGAGTATCTGCAGGTACTGTTAGTAGTAGTTTAGGGTTTTCAGTGAATGTTACCACTACAGAATCTATGAATATTACAGTAAATGTTCCTCCACGTTCAAGAGTAACTGTAGAATCGGCAGTTCGTGCACAAGAATTTACTTTTGATGTATGGGGTACAAATTGGATTAGTGGAGAAAGAACATTCAGAGGTACTGGAAATGCTCATAGACCTTGGGGTATGTGGCATCGCATGACACAAAGGTCTCTTTAATAAGAAGATTTATATAGATTTAAAATTTTGGAGCTATGTTTATTAAGTTTTATTTAAAATTCATAGCTCCATATTATTATAATATTTATAAAGGAATTACAATTATGAAAATAGGCAATATGGATGAAGATGGAGCAGAAAAAATAAATAAAAAATTTAATTCTAATATGGTAATTAGAATTTTGAGAAAACATGGTTTTAAGTGGTTTTTAGATAGAAAACCAGAACTTGAAAGCGAAGAATTTGTAAGTATATGTGATTTGTGTAATACATTACTTGAGGATAAAAATAAATTTTATGAAGAGTTTGAAGAAAGTATAGAAGAAGAGAAACAAAATATTTGTAGAGCTTATATAAAAGAGAGGGAATTGGCTATATCTTCGCAAACTTCTAATGCAAGTAGTCCACAAATTTAAAATATGGATAATATAATAATTATATTTATAGTTTGTGTTATTTTATTAAGTTATTTATTACAAATAATTCCTATAGTCGTTGCTTATAAAAAAAGAACTGATAAATCGGAACGATTAGTATCAGCTAATCAAGGCTTAACTCAAATATTTGTTATGATAATAATGTGGTCTCCTACAATTGTATTACTTGCTTTCGGTATTATGGATTATATTCCTTTAAGTTTTACATTTTTAGGTTTAGGATTACCTAGTTTTTGGAGTTTGGTTTTAGGTTTTTTTACTCCTATAATATACTATCTTATAGTTTTTATAGTTCTTAAAAATTTTTCAGATGTTCAAAATTTCAAGGTAGAAGAAGATGGCAGATGGACTTTTACTAGGGTTAGAGGTTTGTTAGATAAAAAATTTCCTCCTCCCAAAAAACCTATTATATATATATTTGATATTTTTATAGGTATATTAATTACAACTATAATTTATTTAGGTCCTCTTGCTTTGGGTGAAGAGATTGTTTGGCGTGGTTTTTTACAACCAATATTTATAGAACAATTTGGAGTAGTTTGGGGAATTGTATTTTTAGGATTAATATGGGGTTTTTGGCATTTGCCTATTAATATGTCTGGTTATCAATCTAGCACATTTGGAAAACATAAATTAAATGCTCTTGTCTTTTTTCCACTCGTTACCATTTCAATGGCTGCTATTTGGGGCTGGATAACTGTAATATCTGGTACTATATGGCCTGCCGTTATAGCTCATGGGGTAAATAATATTTTTGAACCGATTATATTCCATCTTCTATCTCCTCGTATAAGCCCTATAAAAGTTAAGATAATAGAAACCGCAGTTTTTTTAGTAATCGGTGCTATTTGTTTATGGCTAATGTTATAAAAAATACAAATTTTAAGGCAGGTTATACCTGTTTTTAATAAGAAAGCAAGTGATAACAAGTGAAAAAATATTTGTATATTTTTATGAAAAGAAAAGGTGTTCTTGTAGCTATTTTTGCAATGAATATTATTACTTCCGTACTAACTATCTATTCTACATATTTTAGTGGTTTATTTTTAGATACATTAATAGAGGTATCTCATATAAGTGATATGTATACAGTTATTTTTATTTTTCTATCGATAATTTTGTTTAGTATAATTTTTCGTTTTATACATTCTCTTATACTACCACAAGTTAAAGAGCGTTTTGTTTACGATTTTAAAATAAAAATTTTGAGTTCTAAAAAAGAACTTAGTGAGAAAAATATAGCTTATTTATCAAAAAGGATAGATGAAGATACAAGACAAGTTATAATATTTTTTGTAGAAAATTTTAGTACATGGATAATAAAATCTGTAGAGATAGCAATAGTTAGCACAATAGTTTTTTCTATCAATTGGCATATAGGTATTGTAATGGTTATAGTTTGCCCTATTTATTTTGGACTATATACTTTGTTCAAAAAGCCAATATTTAATAGAAGCATACAAGTTCGAGAAGAGTCTTCCAAATTTTTTGGTGATTATGCAAATGAGATTGTAAAAAAAGATTTTGAAGAGAGTTTTATAAAAGATAGTTTTTATTCTTACTTGAAAAAATATAAAAACTATTTATTTGTCAGTATAGGGTTAAGTTCTTCGCAAAGTTTAATTATTGGTCTAGTGCAGATAGTTGTATTTTTTATAGGTGGTATATCTGTTATAAATGGGAATACTACAATAGGACTACTATCTATAGTAATGATGTATTTTAATCAAGTTATAAGCAATATAAGCTATTATTTGGAATTAGGTCGAAAATGGCAAGTAGCAGCTGCTTCTATACACAGGATAGATGAGCTAATTGAAATAAAATAAAAAATCACAAACAAAAATTCGACTTCGTATAAATTAAAAAAGTAACTACTAAATTTAGTAGTTACTTTTTTTATGAATATTTAGCCTACATTTGGCCAAACTATGTTTGTAGGGTCGTTATCTATTTCAAAAAAAGCATCTAGATAAGCTTCTACAACTAAATCACCAACAAATGGAATTTGAGTATCTACAAAAACATCTAATGCTATCTCAAAACCATCTATATTACTGTTTTGTGAATTAACAAAAACAGTTTGAACAAAGTTGAATTCTACCATTTGAAGAAAGCCTTCAAGTGCAGTAAGAATTTCTTCTAAAATACTTTCTAATTCTAATATATCAAATTCTACATCTTCTATTGCTACAAATGGTACAACAAATTGCTCTAAAAATTCAACTGTATATATTGTAGAAATAAGTTCAAAAAGTGAATTTTCATCTAATACAATTTCTATAACGTCGTAACCGTCTAATTGAAATTCAGAAAATCTTACATCAAGAAGTTGTAAAAAATCTTTTTGTAGAGCTAAGCTCATTTCTTGTAATTCTGTAAAATTTTCTATAGAATCAAAACTTGCCCAAAACTCGTCCGCATTTATACTAGAAAATTCGTCTAAAATCCAATTTTCAGAAATTTCGGAATTTAAAAGGTGTAGCAATCCGTTGTTTAAAAAGAAACCAAAGTTTAAACCGATTTCCTCTTCAAAGTCAGGATTTATTGACATTGCATTAAGTAAACCACTAGCATAAACTTTGAATATTCTTTCGTCTAAGTCTACTAGAGAGCTTAAAGTCAAATCTGATACTTCAGCGTACATTTCACCTTCTTCACCTGCCATAGATACAAATGCACCAAAATTTACGTTCCCTACCATTGTTACAGATGTAGTCTCGCTGGAATTACTTATAGCGTTTAGTAAAATATTTCTTGCATTGTTACTTACATCATTGTTAGCTGCAAATGCAACCTGTCCAAAAATCAAAACAGATGCTAAAGATGTACTTACTATTTTTTTAAAAAATTTCATTATATTTTTACCCCCTATTATTTTTTAATTTCTTATTGTTTCAATTATACATTAATATCGACCGAGAATATATAGAAAGTAACAATTTGTAATGTTATTTTAATAAAACGTTGGATTTTTAATAAAAAATATGGTCTTTACCCACAATTACAGGATTGTTTTCTTCACCTTTTAAAATTAAACTTTCTTTTGTTTTTACATTTTTGTCTAATATTACATTTTCAAGTATATTATCGTTACTTATATATGAGCCACTCATTAAAATAGAATTTTTAACAGTAACATTTTGACCGACATATACATTTGAAAAAATAACAGAGTTTTCTACAGTCCCATCTATTATAGAACCACCACTTACAATGGAATTTTTCACAATAGCGTCTCTATTATATTTTACTGGTGGCTCATCTCTTGTTTTTGTAGATATATACGGATATTCTTTTGTAAAAAAATATCTAATATCTTTTTTCAAAAAATCCATATTAGTTTTGTAATACGCATTAACACTATTTAGTGTACTCCAATACCCATCAAATTTAAATCCACCCAATTTTAAAACTTTTCTATATCGTATTATAATATCATTTACAAAATCATGTCTATTTTCTTTATTTGCAGTTTCTAAAAGTTCTATTAGAAGCTTTCTCTCTATTATATAAATTCCAAGTGATATATTTCTAGAATCTGTTTTTAATGGTTTTTCTTCTATATCTGTTATATTTTCATCTTCATCTATACTAATGACACCAAATTTTCTAATATCTTCTCCATCTTCTGTTTTTTTGTAAACTATTGTAATATCATTTTCTTTGTTTTTATGATACTTTATCAAATCGTTAAAATCCATTTTATAAATTGCATCTCCAGAAGATATTATTACATATTCATGATTAGACCTTTGGAAAAATTTTAAGTTTTGGTACATTGCATTTGCTGTACCTCTGTATATTGGATTTTCATAATTAGAAGAATAAGGACTAAATATAAATAGTCCTCCCCTCTTTCTACCTAAATTCCACCATTTAGAACTTGAAAGATGGTCATATAAAGAACTGGAATTGAATTGTACAATTACAGCTATTTTGTTTATATCCGAGTTTGACATAGAACTAAGAGGGAAATCTATAGCTCTATAACCACTACCTATGGGCATTGCTGCTACTGCTCTGCCCGATATTGTTGTTAAACTTTCTAATCTATGATTGTTACCACCTGCAAGTATTACACCTATAGCTTTCATTATATAGTAGCCTCCTCTTTTATTAAACTTTCTCCGCTTTGTAATTCTCCATTTTCATAATCTTCAAAAAAAGTAGTACCAGAAACAACGCAATTTTTTCCGATTACAATACCTTTTGGTACAACACTATCTTCACCCAAAACTGTTATTCCTGAATAATAAACAGATGGTTTTTGTTTGTTTGGTATATTTTCAAAGGCACCGATTTTTGCACCATCACCAACCATTACCCCAAAATCCAAAATAGCATTCTCTATAATAACATCCTTTTTTATTACACATTTTTGCATTATTATAGAATTTCTTATAACAGCACCTTTTTCTATAATTACATCTGGGCTTATTATTGAATTGTAAACTTCACCATATATTTCACATCCTTCCGAAACTATACTACCTTGTATAATACTATCTTCCGAAGTATATGTTGGTGATTGGTTTTCACTATCTGTATAAATATTCCAGAAATTTTCATATAGGTTAAACTCTGGTAATGTTTGTGCTAGTTCCATATTTGCATTGAAATATGATTCTATTGTACCAACATCTTTCCAATATCTATCAAAATAATAAGCATATAAATTACAACCTTCTTCTAGCATATTTGGAATTATATGCTTTCCGAAATCGCTATCATTGTGTATATCTCTATCTTTTATAAGGGCAGTTTTAAGTTTTTGCCAACTAAAAACATAAACTCCCATTGATGCAAATGTTGATTTTGGAATTTTTGGTTTTTCTTCAAAAGCTTTTATTTTATAATCGTCATCACAAATGATTGTACCGAAACCTTTTGCTTCTTCGTAAGTTACTTTTATTGCTGCTACTGTTGCACAAGCGTTTTTACTTTTATGAAAATCTATCATAAGCGAGTAGTCCATTTTGTAAACATGGTCCCCGCTAATAATTAATAAATACTCGGGGTTGTAAGACTCTATGTAAGACATATGTTGAAATATTGCATTTGCTGTTCCAGTATACCATTCTCCCGAATCCCCTTTAAGATGAGGGGTAAGAACTGAAACACCACCATTTTTTTTGTCAAGATCCCATGGTATGCCTATACCTATATGTTTATTTAATAATAAAGGTTGATATTGAGTAAGAACACCTATTGTGTCTATTCCAGAATTAACACAATTACTCATAGAAAAATCTATAATTTTATATTTACCTCCAAATGTAACAGCTGGCTTCGCTTTTTTTCTTGTTAGTTCTCCTAATCTACTTCCTTGCCCTCCAGCAAGTAACATTGCAACAACTTCTTTTTTCATGGTGTCCTCCAAAAGTATAAAAAATTTTTATTTATCGCAAATTTATTTTAAAAAATCGATAATATTATTATAACATAAATATACAAAAAGTGTAATTTTATTTGAACAAAAAATATAAAATTTTCAAGGAAAAAATTCAAAAATTTATAATAATCAAAATAGAAACATTTTCATTATTTCATTATTAATATGATATAATATCTATATAAAATTTTGATTGAAAAAATGAAAATAATTAAACTTTTAAATTTTGGGGGCATAATGAAAAATATAAATTTGGGTAATGTAAAAACAGTTTATTTTATAGGCATAGGTGGAGTTAGTATGAGCGGTCTTGCACATATACTACATAGCTTAGGCTACAATATTAAAGGTTCTGACACAAATACTAATTTACAAACAACCAAACTCGAAAATATAGGAATAGAAATAAATTATATACAAAAATCAGAAAATATTACAGATGATATAGATTTAATAGTATATACGGCAGCAATAAGAGAAGATAACGAAGAATATACAGCAGGAAAGCAAAAAAATATAAAAATGTATAGCAGAGCTAAATTACTTGGAAAAATAATAGACACTTATGAGAAATCTATTTGCATATCAGGAACACATGGAAAAACAACTACAACTTCTATGATTTCTAATATTTTGTTAAATCATAATTTACGTCCAACTATTAGTGTTGGTGCAGTATTTGAAAAAATAAATGGAAATTTTCATCTTGGTAGTAGTGATTATTTTGTTGTGGAATCTTGCGAATATAATGACAGTTTTCTAGAATTCAGACCATATATAGGTACTATTTTAAATTTGGAATATGACCATCCAGACCATTTTAAAAATTTAGAGCAATTAGAAAATTCATTTTTAGATTTTGCAAAAAATGTTAAAGGATATATAATAATAAATAAAAAAATTAAAAATGTTGAGAAATTTATAAAAAATACAAATGCAAAGATTATTTTATTTGGAGAAGGTAGCGACGAATTTGATTATAAAATAATATCTCAAAACAGATTTATATTTCAAGATAAAGATATAACAATACCTGTATTTGGAATACATAATATTGAAAATGCTGTAGCTTCTCTATGTGTAGCAAAAATATTGGGTATAAATATAAATGCATATGAATTTGAAAATTATTTAAACCCAAAAAGAAGATTGGAGCAGAAAGGTATAACTAAAAATGGAGTAATAGTTTTTGATGACTATGCACACCATCCAACAGAAATTAAATTTACACTAGAAGCTATAAAAAATATGTATCCAAATAAAAAAATAAATTGTGTTTTTCAACCACATACATATAGTAGAACAAAAGGTCTTTTGAACGATTTTTCAAAATGTTTTGAAAGTTGTGATAATCTTTTTCTTTTAGATATATTTGGTGCAAGAGAAAAAAGTGGAGATATCCATATAAAAGATTTGAAAAATCTTATTAAAAACGTAGAATCTACTTATTTCAAAAATTTTGAAGAATGCGAAAAATTTTTATCAGAAAATTTGAAAAATGACGATTTGTTGATAACTATGGGGGCTACAAACGTGAATTTAATTGGAGAAGCTTTATTTAGAAAATAGTTTTCCACATTTTCCACAGTGCCATGGAAGCCACTATTTATAAGGTTATCCACAAAATTATCAACAATGACAAACTTATATTTTTAGTGTACAATATATAAACAATAAAAGATTAGTGCCTACAATGTTAGGCACTTTTGTATCGATTTTTTTAATTTAATTTTTTAGAACTTATATATTAGGAGCCTAAAATGAATGTAGTTTTATCACAGAAATTTATAGAAAGTATGCAAGAAACAAATACATTGTATTCTGTTTTATATATAAAAGCACTTAGTACATCGGATGGTAAAATTTCGTATATTTGTCCAAAAGAAACATCGAGGCTTTGGAATGTTTCTGAGACTGAAGTTATATGTGCTTTTCAATATTGGCAAGCAAAAAGGTTTATTCATTTAATATTTGAAGAAAAACTAAAAGTGGAGTTTATAGACAATATAAATGAAAATACATTAAATACAATAGAATCGCCTGCTAAAGATAATAGTATTGTACATATTGATTTTGCTAAAGAGAAAACGAATAAGTTCAAAAAAACTGAAAATGATGATGAAGTAGTAAAGGAAGAAGAACTAGAAGAAACTGAATTTGAAAATTTTTGTAATAATATCTCTTATAATTATAAAGAGTATGATAAACCATATTATTCTCCTACGGAAATTGAAATGTACAAAGATAATGCGATTATTAATAGATTATTTACTAAAGCTGAAAAATATTTCGGTAGATTATTAAAGTCAGATGAGCAAAGTACAATATTAGGTTTTTACGATTGGATTCGTATGCCAACAGAAGTAATAGATTTTTTGCTTTACTATTGTAGTGAAAATAATTATAAAAATTTTAAAGATGTAGAAAAATTGGCTATGATTTTAGCAGACAATTATATAGATACGAAAGATGAAGCAAAAAAATATTTATCAAATTCTAATAATTTATTAAATACTAAAGAAAAGCATAAAGAGATACTAAAAGCTATTGGAGCATTCGGTAGAAATCTTACACCTGCCGAGACTGTATATGTTGATAGATGGTTTAATGAATATTCATATAATTTAGATATGGTTCTTGAGGCTTTAGATAAAACCGTTATAAATAATGGAAAACCCAGTTTTAGTTATACAGAAAAAATATTGAAAAATTGGCATGATGCAGGAATAAGAAGCGTTGAACAAATTGCATTATATGAATCTAATTTTTATGAAACTAATTTAAAAAACAAAAGCAAGAAAAAAACTAAATCACAGAGTAATAAATTTAGCAATTTTACACCTACAAAAAAAATTGATTATAGTTATTTAGATAATATAGGATTTGAAGAAATAACAAATGTGTAGAAAGTTTTTATTATGGATATATACAAAGAAGTAAAGAAGGAAATGGAACAAGAAAGGCAAAATTCCTTTAAAATAAGAGAATTTAGAAAATCGCAGGTGTATGAGGATTTTCCTAAAATAAAAGAAATAGATGATAAAATATCAAATTTATCTTTAAAAATTTCTTTTGCTTTGTTAAAAGAAAATCATATATTCGATTCTTCAGAATTAGAAGGCTTATCTATACGCATAAAATCTTTAGAAAAAGAAAAACGTGAAATTTTAAGTATTTCTTATCCAGAAGATTATTTAGATGTAAAGTATAACTGTATTTTGTGTGAAGATAATGGTCATGTAAATTCTATTAGATGTAAATGTGTACAAAAACGTATAGTAGATAAATATTTAAAAATTTCTGGTATTAAGAAAATATTAGAAAATCAAAATTTTGAAAATTTTGATTTTAAATATTTTTCCGATAAAATAGACGAAAAAACAGGTAATAGCCCTAAAAAACGTATGGAAATTATATATAAATCTGCTTTAGATTTTGTTAATAATTTTGAAGATAAATATCAAAATTTATTGTTTTTTGGTGATGCTGGTTTAGGTAAAACTTTTTTATGTAATTGTATAGCAAAGGAATTAATATACCGTGATTTTCCTGTTTTTTATACTTCATCTATAGATATGTTTAAAAATATAGAAAATTTAAAATTTGAAAAATCGGAGAAATCAAAAGTTATAGTTGATTTGTATTATAAAAGTAAACTTTTGATAATAGATGATTTAGGTACAGAATTTTCTACAATAATTACTATATCTGAATTTTTTTCTATTGTAAATACTAGAATAATACAAAAATTACCAACAATTATATCTACAAATTTAACTTTCGACAAAATAAGCGAGATTTATTCTGATAGAATTAGTTCCCGAATTGTAGGAGAATATAAAATTTTTAAATTTATAGGAGATGATATTCGAAAGCTACGTAAACTTAAAAACCTTTAGAATTTTTAAATAAGTTCAAAGGTTTTTAATGTATCAAAATAGTTGTCTCCAAAATTTAAAACAAAATATATATTTTATTTTTACCAATTTCTAAAATACATTAAGTTTTATTAATATAATATTTTGATTCATGATTAATAAAAGGAGTTTTTTAATGAATAAAAATAGAAAAAAATCAAAAAAGAATGTTATATTAGCTTTAATTGCTACATTGGTGATTTCTTTAGGTGTGTATTTTTTAAATTTACCAAATAGAATTTATGAAAATATAATCGTGGTAAATGCAGATATTATCTTAGAAGACTTTGTTATTGGTTCTTCTTGGGAATTAAGAACTGAAGACTCTGGCACTAGAGGTATTAGAAGTACCGATATTTCTTATTTGTATAACCCTTCAACTGGAGAAACTATATTAGCAGCAGGAACTGTAGACGAATTTGGTAATTTTGTAGAAATACCACTATACTTATATCTTCAAATGATGGAAGAAAACGAAAGAAATATACAATCTATCATAGATACTATGAATGAAAATGTTTTAGATATTAGTAACTTATACCCAGAAGATACTTCTACAGCTCCGAGGTTTATAAGTTCATTTTCATTTCATCAGCAAAATCATGTTCAAGCATTGAGAAATGCTGTAAGGATAACTCCCCATGTTATAGGGCCAGCTGTTATTAGAGGTGGATTTGCTGAAACTTTTACAGAGAGTTATTCATTTGGTTTGTCTTTGGGAGTTGCTGCTCAAAATGCTGTTCAAGCAGGGGCTAGTTTTAATTGGGCAGTAAGTTTACAAAATACTACTACTTTTGATACAGAATTTTCTGTTCCTTCAAGCAGAATGGGTGCTATATATTTCACAGCTAGAGATAATGTTACTGTTGGGATTTTAACAGAAGTATCACTTGGAGTAACTAGGCATCATGTAAATATTATAGGATGTTCTCCTGCAAGAGTTGGTCAATTTGTAGACGGAATTTTTGAACTTAGACTAAGTTAAATTGAATTGATAAAAGTATATACATTTAAATAATTTTTAATAAAAGCAACTTACAAGTTTCAATCTTGCAAGTTGCTTTTATTGTTACTAAGAATTTATTTTTTTCCTATCTTTTTCTCTTTTGCATAATGAAACAAATACTGTTGTGCAAAACCCGCATATTCACCCCATTTCTCTTTTGCAAAGCTATGTATTTTTTCTATTTTTAAACTATCCCCATCAAAATATAAATGTTCTATTATTCTTTTTATCCAGACATCTGTTGGAAAAGATGAATATTTTTCAAGTGAAAAAAGCAATACACAATCGGAAACTTTTTCACCAACTCCATTTATTTGCATTAATATTTTTTTTGCCTCTACAGTACTGTATGTTTTTAATATGTCTATGTCGATAGTTTTGTCATATAATTTACTACAAGCATCTTTTATATATTTCGCTCTAAATCCTGTTTTGCAAGTCATAATATCTTCCACAGAAATATTATTTAATACTTCTAATGTTGGAAAAGCATAGTAGCTACCGTATTTATTTGTTTTTTCTTCTCCAAAAGAAGTAGATAAATTTTCTATTACTTTCTTTATCATCGGTATACGATTATTTTGAGATATAATAAAAGAAATAATACATTCAAATGGGTCTTGATTTAAAAGCCTTATACCATCTGCAAAATTTATAGCTTCTTTCATTATTTCATCATTTTTTGATATTATTTTTTTGATATTACCATAATCACGATTTAAATCGAAATAGTTTATCCAAAAATCTTCAAACTCTTTAGTTGTACAAGGATATATTTCTAAATTTTTGTTTTCTTGATTTACGTATATTTGCTTATCCATTGCCATAACTTTATAAAAATTTTCTGATATTTTGGAAAATCTAAAGCATTGACCACATTCCAAAACTTCAGAAATACTAAAACTGTCTAAATTTTCAATAATGATTTTGTCTTCTAATTCTGTGTATTTCATAAAACCTATTCTTCTCCATTTTCCAAAAATTCAAAAAAAACAACAATTTCCTGTTCTTCATTTTCTCCTTCAAATATAATTTCTACCTCTTCTTGTTTTGGAACACATAAAGAAAGTAGGCTAATTATACTTTTGCAATTTCCAATTCGTCCTTTATAATTCATTGTTACATTTGAATTAAAATTTCTTAGAAAATTTGTAATTTCTGATGCTGGTTTTGCTTGTAACCCTTCTTTGAATGGAAGTATTGTTTTTTTTGATTTCATTTTTTCTCCTAATATTTTACTGATTTTTTCAAATTTTCAATTTCCTGTATTGTTAAATTTCTTTTTTCGCCTATTTTCAAATTGCCTAGCTCGATACTAGATATAGAAATTCTTTTTAAATTTCTAACACTATGACCTACTTGTTCTATCATTTTTCTTATTTGTCTATTTTTGCCTTCTGTTATAGTTATTTCTAAAGTGCTAGTATCTTTGTCTTGCTTTATTAAATTTACATTTGCTTTTTTTGTAAGATAGCCATCTATATAAACCCCTTTTGACAACTGCTCTATTTTGTTTTTTTCTATATTTCCGTATATCTCTACTATATATTTTTTAGGTACTTCATTTTTTGGATGTGTAAGACTATATGCTAAATCTCCATCGTTTGTTAGAATTAAAAGTCCGCTTGTATTATAGTCTAATCTACCTACAGGATAAACATTGGATGGTACAAAATCCATTACTGTTTTTCTTCCAAATTGGTCTTTTTTAGATGTAATATATCCTTTGGGTTTGTTTATAATTATATATATTTTTTCATCTATTTTTTTTATTATTTTACCTTTATATTTTATAATATCATTATCTTGTACTTTATCTCCAAGTTTTGCTAGTTTGTCATTTATAGTTATTTCATTTTGCAATATTAAATTTTCAGCAGACCTGCGAGATGCTATGCCACACAATGCTATATATTTCTGTAATCTTATTTTATACACTCCTTTTTAATTCATAAATTACATATATTATAGCATAATTCGTCTTTACAAACAAAAATAATAAGCATATAATAATATTTAGATTAATAAAGAATTGAGTGATAATTTTGAGATTTACACTTTTAGAAAATTGCAAAGAAGATATGGTAGTAGCAGAAAATATTTACTGTGAAAGTGGCAATATTTTTATTAAAAAATCTGAAAAATTAACAAAAAATCATTTAGATTTTTTAAATGAGAATTTATATTCTGGTCTTTATATAGAAGATAATTTTTCAAATAACGTAAAAATAAATTATCCAATATCTCCTAGTTTAAGAAATAAACTAACAATAAGTATAAAAAAAATATTCGAAGCTGTGCACCAAAAAAAAGTGCTAAATTATGTAGAAGCTGCGAATTTTATATTCAAATTGTCAAAAAATTTAATAAATGAAATACCAAAAAATAAAATTTTAGATTTCTTATATATAAGAAATCTAACTAATTATACATTCGAACATTCTGTAGATACAGCTATAATTTCAGTAGTTATAGGAAAAAACTTAAATTTTGAAAAAGAAAAATTATTAGAACTATGTGTAGCAGCATTATTCCACAATATTGGAAATATGTATATATCAAAAAAACTACTAGATTTAGATCATAAATTTTCACAATCAGAATTAGAAGAAATACAAAAACATACAAAATTAGGCTATGATTTACTCAAGAATACTTTTAAAACACCAAAAAATATTTACGAAGTAGCTCTAACACACCATGAACGTTACGATGGCACTGGTTATCCTTTGGGATTATCATCTGAAGAAATACCTATTTTTTCTCGTATAATAAGTTTATCAGATTGGTACAATGCAATAACAACTAAACGTTCTTATAGAAATGCTTTTATATCTATAGAAGCATTTGAATATATTAGTAGCAACGCAGGATTACATTTTGACCCAAATATCGTAAAAATTTTTGTATCTAAAATATCTCCTTATCCTGCTGGAACTACTATTATATTGTCTGATGGTAGAAAAGGAGTTGTAATAGAAAATAATGAAAGTATTCTTACAAGACCATATGTAAAAACTTATGGAGTAGATAAAACTCCTACAATTATAGATTTATTAGAAGAAACGACTTTGACAATAAAATCGATTATATAAAGTTATAAATTTATGAAAAATTCTAAAAAGCGAAGAGATGAATTACTAAAAATAATAAAAATATCGAAAATACCAGTAACTGCTTCTTATTTAGCAAATAAATTATGTGTTAGTCGCCAAGTAATAGTTGGCGACATTGCATTAATAAGGGCAAGTGGACAAGATGTTATAGCAACATCTAGAGGATATATTATACAGAGCTATAACCATAATAGTTATTTTAAAATTGCTTGTATCCATACAAAAGAACAAACAAAGGATGAATTATATACAATTGTAGATGCTGGTGCTACAGTGTTAAATGTAATAGTAGAGCATAATATATATGGTGAAATAACTGGAAATCTAAATATATCCTCTAGGGATGAGGTAGATTTATTTTTTTCTAAAATAGAAAAAGAAAATATAAAACTATTATCAGAGCTAACATCTGGGATTCACTTACATACACTATTATGTCAGAATAATAGACATTTTGAAATAGTAAAAGAAGCACTAAAAGAAAAAGGGTATATTTTAAATGATGTATAATGTTGATATTTTAAATGAACATTTAAAAAATGAAAAATATAAAAATGTATATCTATTTTTTGGAGAAGATTATTTTAAAAAAAATTACGAAACACTTTTTAAAAAGTCTATAATAAAAGATGAAATCAATAACATAAATTTGAGTATTTATAAAGACAAAATTTCTTTAAAAACTTTAGTAGAAGATGCTTCAACAATACCTTTTTTTGGTGATTATCGTCTTGTTATAGCTAAAAATACAGGTATTTTTGATGGTAAAATAAAGATAGACAATTTTTTTGATATAGATAAGCTTCCTTTAAGTGGTATAATTATTTTTATAGAAGAAAATGTAGATAAGAGAACAAAAATATACAAGTTAATATCTAAAATTGGTACAGCCTACGAATTTGAAACTCCGAAAGAAGCAGAGTTAATATCTTGGGTTATAGATATATTTAAAAAAGAAGAAAAAGATATTTCTAGAGTAGATGCCACTTATTTTGTAAGAAGTTTACAAGGTAATATGAATTTTATGTATTCTGAAATAAATAAATTGTTGTGCTATAAACTACAAGATACAAAAATTACAGTAAAAGACATAGATTTTGTAACGTCAAAATCTATAGAAATAAAAATATTTGATATGCTAAAAGCTGTAGGGGAAAAAGATTTAAATAGAGCTTTAACTATGTATAAAAATATGATAGATTCAAGAAATGAGCCTATCATGATACTGAATATGCTTTCAAGGCAGTTTAGAATAATACTTAGAACAAAAGCTCTAACATCTATGAAACATAGTGTAACTGAAATAGCAGAAAAAACTGGTGTTAGAAGTTTTACAGTAAATGGATATATATCACAGAGTAAGAAATTTAAGTATAATACACTTATAAACGCACTTGAAGAATGTTTGATAACAGATGTTAATATAAAAACGGGGGCTGTTAATGGTGTTTTAGGAGTTGAGAAGTTGATTGTTAAGTTTAGCCGTTGATGGGCAAAATGAAAAAATCAAAATATAGTTATAAGCTATATTTTGATTTTTTTCATTTATTTCATTAATCAAATTCTGGTTCTATAAATAGTTCCCAAAGTTCATCTATTACATATTCTATATTATAATCTTCTAAAAACATAACATGACCTACTTCATGAGAAATAGTAGATGGGTCATCTCCCATGTAGTTAAGTGTTATGTAGTTATTACTACCTCTTGGGGTTATTCGCATTTGATGTCCATCACTTGTAAGATGAGCTGTAAAATACTCATGCCTTTGTATTTCTTGTGGGATTCCTTCGTTAAACATACCTATATTAAAAAAAGCGTGTGCCTCTAGTCCGTGAAAATGAAAACCTCCAACATGGATAAAACCTATTTCTCCTTCTGGTCTTATGTAACCATTCATCAAAACTCCACTATGACCAAATGTTAAGATTTCGTAAAATTCAAAATTGCCATCATTATTCCAAGTACCCCATATACCAGCCATATTTTGCATTGTTCCTATCGTAGAAAATTCTTCTCTACTACTACAAGCTACTAAGATAAATAGTAGCGGTATTATTAATAAATTTAATTTTTTCATTATATCTCCTTTTAGTTAGACAAAGATGTACTTACGTATCTTTCTCCAGAATCGGGCATCATTACGATTATCATTTTGTTTTTGTTTTCGGGTATTTTTGCAATTTGTATACCAGCCCAAATAGCAGCTCCAGAAGATATACCAGCTAATATTCCTTCTTTTTTGGATATATTTTTTGCTGTGTTTATAGCATCTTCATCTTTTACTCTGATTACACCGTCTATTACTTTTTCATTCAATATTTTTGGTATAAAACCTGCCCCTATACCCTGTATTTTATGTGGTCCTGCTATTCCTCCAGAAAGAACAGGAGAAGCATCTGGCTCTACTGCTATTACTTCTATACTACTTTTTCGCTTTTTTAATACTTCCCCAACACCTGTTATAGTACCTCCTGTTCCTACTCCTGCTACAAATATATCTATTTTACCCTCTGTATCTTCCCATATTTCTATTGCTGTTGTTTCCCTATGAACCTGCGGATTGGCTGAGTTTTCAAATTGCATCGGCATATAACTATCTTTTATTTTTAAATGTAGTTCTTTTGCCTTTTTTATAGCTCCTTTCATACCTTCTGCACCAGACGTTAGTACAATATCTGCCCCAAGCATAGCTGAAAGTTTCCTACGTTCCAAACTCATTGTTTCTGGCATTGTAAGTATTAGTTTGTATCCAAGGGCAGAGCAAGCGAAAGCGAGCCCAATGCCAGTATTTCCACTAGTCGGTTCTATTACTACTGAACTGTTTTTTAGTTTGCCTTCTTTTTCTGCATTCTTTAGCATAGCTACACCAATACGACATTTTACACTAAAAGTAGGATTAAATGCCTCCAATTTCCCATACAATTTACCATGTAACCCTTCTTCGATTTTTCTCAATGCAACTATAGGTGTAGAACCTATTGCATCGGCTATATTTTCGTATACTTTACCTCTACAAATCATATTGTGTACTCGCTTTCATATTTTGTATCGTATTCAAAAAGTAGGCTTATTCTTTTTCCTATATCTATCAAATAGGAATCATCTCTCTTTCTCGGTCTATCTGCTTCTATCAAAAATTTATTTCTAATACTTCCCGGGTTTGAAGAAAAAACAAAAATTTCATCGGATAAATAAAGTGCTTCGTCTATATCGTGTGTTACTAAAATTATTGTTATACCCGTTTCTTTCCAAAGATTTATCAAATCCTCTTGCAATTTTTCTCTTGTTATCATATCTACAGCTGCAAAAGGTTCGTCCATAAGTATTACTTTTGGAGAAACAGAAAGAGCTCTAGCAAGAGCCAAGCGTTGTCTCATTCCACCACTTAGCTGCGATGGATATTTAAACATTGAATCTAGCAAATTTACTTTTTCTAAATATTTTTTTGCTATTTCTATTCTATCTTTTTTGATTATTCCTCTCATCTCCAATGCGAAAGTAACATTCTTTAAAACATTCATCCACGGAAAAACGGCATAATCTTGAAACATCATTGCTATATCATGTTTTGGCTTGTTTTTCCACATACTATTTGCAAGTGGTGATAGAAACCAATGTTTTCGGTTATACTTTATACGTTCAGCTCTTGTAGATGGCAGTGTCTGCCTAACTTCTTTTCCTTCTATGTATATTACACCTTCACTGGGTGCTTGTAACCCTGCTATCATTTCTAAAAAAGTGGATTTTCCACATCCAGAAGGTCCAACAAAACTTACTATTTTACCGCTGGGTATATTTAGAGATATAGAATTTACAGCTGTAACACCGTTTGCTGTACCATCATCGTTTACTATAGAAAAAAATTTAGAAACTCCTTTTGCTTCTATCATGTACGCCCACCTTTCCATATAGACAATTTTAGCTCTATAAATTTTATAACCTCTATTATAAACCAGCCAATAGCTCCGAGTGTAAGCATACAAGCAACCATTATAGATATTTGAAAAAAATGTCTAGCTTCGTTTAAAACGAATCCAATACCAGTGCGACCACCATACATTTCTGCTATTACTAGCATAACTAAGCCCATACTAACACCTGTTTTTATACTAGAAACAATAGAAACCATAGCATGCCATATATATACACGTAGTATTAATGTCATTTCGCTTGCTCCAAAAGCTCTTGCACTTGCTATGTATCTTGGTTCTGTATCTTTTACAGCATTAAATGTTGTAAATAGTATAGGATAGAATGTACCAAGAAAAATAAGAAACACTTGCATTTGTGTTCCTATTCCAAATATAATAATAGTTATAGGTACCCATGCAGGAGGAGGTATAGGTGCTAAAAGTTGAAAGAGTGGTAATGTTCTTTTTCGTATAGCCTCATTCCACCCCATAAAAACTCCAAGAGGTATAGCAACCAAAATAGAAATGGATAAACCCATAAAAAATTTTTGCATACTATCTATTATATCTTGTAAAAAACCACGGTTTGCAAACATATCAAAAAGTGTTACAAGAACAGTGCTAATAGGTGGAACAAGTGTACTAGGTACAATGCCCATCCTAGGTAATACCTCCCAAATTCCAAGCAGAGGTATAAAAACAAATAGAAATGATGGAGAAAATAAATTTAAAGCAGCACCCTTAAAAAATTTACCAAAATCTCTAAAAAGTAATAAAAAAGCAGAGATAACACCTCTAGTTTTGTAATTATTCATTTTTTTCTCCAGAAATTTTATTGTATATATTACATATATGTAAGCATGATTTTAATTTATGATACTATTTTTGTCAATATGTTTGTTGATACACAACTTCTAAAAAAACTTTAATGAAACACTATCTATTGAAAACATAGTTGAGATACAATCTTTAAAAAATCTAATCTTTATAAATAATGTATAGAGGTTTATAATTTATAAGATAAAAAAGGTTAAATTGAAAATTTTGAGAAGTATTTTAAATTTATGAATGTATTATTTTTTACATAAAATGTTAGTTTTTTTCTATAAAATATAGATTGCTATTATAAATTTTAAGAGTTGTACTTGTTTATAAACAAGTACAACTCTTTTTTATTTTGTTTTTAAAAAAATTTTTTATAGAGGATCACTTGTTTGTCTAACAGATATTAATCCACTTACAGGAGCACCACTAGAATTGCTTACAGTTGCTCGATGCTCTGTGTTTAAAGTAATGTGAGGTATTTGTCTTGTACCTTGAGAATGTGCAGGTACAGTCATAGAATGAACCTGAACCCAATTAGCACCTGAACGTCTTTCTATTCTAACTATAGCAGGTGTATTCTGTGTATTTTGAAACCAAAAATTTAATCTCATTCCCTGATTTG
>WRGD01000124.1 GCA_009787355.1 Defluviitaleaceae bacterium
ACGTTCCAAGCACTAAATCATAAACGTTCCAAGCACTAAATCATAAACGTTCCAAGCACTAAATCATAAACGTTCCAAGCACTAAATCATAAACGTTAAAAATATAACATATTGATTTTTAGCTAGGAGGTATAAAATGTTTACTAAAAAATTTGTAATGATTTTTATACTATTAAAAACGTAACACTATTACTAAGCTACTTCACATCTGTAGTGATAGTTTTATTATACAATTAAACTGTAATATCACACAGATGTTTAGTATATATAAAGCCATAGTGCCTGAAAAATGTTTATAATTTAAAACAACCAATTTTAATTATAACACATTTCTATAGTATTATGCAAACTTTATCATAAATTTAAAAATGAAAGGAGGCAGAATCCATGAAAAATAAAGTTTTAAGTTTACAAACTCTAAATCCAACTATTTCAGAAAGTGCTAATGTGGTTAGGACTAATAGTTGTAGTTTAGTTCCTTGTGGTGCTCAGTCTAACGTAGGCTAAACTATTATTTAGTAGTTATCCAGTGATGATTTAAATTGCCACTGGATAACTCTCTTATTTAAATTAACTATACCTAGGAGAAATTATCATGAAAAACTATTACTCGTTAATAAAACGAGAAAAATTTTTATTAATTATTCTTTTTATGATAACAGTTGTTACTCAAGGTTTATCTCTTGCAATAATATATTACAATGGAATATTAATCGACTCTTTCTTTGAAAACAGTATACTTTTTTATATGCTCTTACCTGCTATAATATATTGCTCTTTAGTTTTATTTGGTCAAATTTTTGGTTGGGCATATCTTGTTATTAATCCTTATTTAAAACAAAAAATAATTTTTAATTTTCAAAAACATTTAATATTTCATTTACAAAAAGTAAATTTAAGTGAACATAAAAAATTTGAACCTTCTTATTTAGCTAAAAGAATAGAAGATGATGCAACTCAAATATCTAATTTTTTTGTTGAAAATTATTCACTTTTTTTTATAAAAATTATTGAAATAATTGTTATTTTAATAATACTATTTAATGCTAACTTTTATGTTGGTGTAGCTGTTGTAGTTGCTACTCCTGTATATTTTATAATAAACAAATTGTTTCAAAAATCAGTTGTTAATAGTAATAGAGAATTAAGAGAAGAAACAGCACAATTTTTTAAAGGATATTCTCATCAAATAGAACATATAGAAGATATTATTTTAGAATCTGATTTTGAAAAAGAGAAAAAAATACTAAGTATACAATTTGAAAACTTTTTAAAAAAATTAAAAAAAGAAAGAATGATAAGAAGTAATTTATATGTTTCAGGACAAGCCTGTTCAATTGTTTTACATTTTGTTGTTCTTACTGTGGGTGCAATAGGTATTTTAAACGGGACATCTACAGTTGGAATAATAATTGTTTCTAATTACTATTTTAGTAGAATACTTCAAGATATTCAGTTTTATACAGATTTTTTAAAATCGTATCAAATAACGAAAGCATCTATAAAAAGAATAGATGAATTATTAGAAATTCCACAAGTAATAGAGGGTGAGAAAAAGATAAATAGTATAAATTCAATAAAAGCCAATATAAATTATACAATCGAAGATAAAAAAATAATAAATAATCAAAATATAACAGCTAAAAAGGGTAGTGTTATAGTAATAATCGGGAAAAATGGTATAGGAAAAACAACTATTTTAAAAATAATTTCTGGTGCTTTAAAAGTTAATGATATTGAGGATACATATATTAAAATTAACGATAATATAAATATCAAAGATATAGATACTAATTATTTAAGGTTTAATAATTTTTCTTATATTCCTCAAAAAATAAATTTCAGAGATATAGATGTTTCTACTTACTTTAGTGATTATAACGATATATCACAAGCTAAATTTATTAAAACTCTAAAAGATACTATTACTATATCGGAACATATAGAAAATATAATTACAAAAAATTGGAATACAAATTTAAAAGAACTTTCTGGTGGAGAAAAACAACTCATATGTATATTATACAATATATTAAAAAATAAAGATGTTTTAATATTCGACGAACCAACATCAAATTTGGATACTAATCTTTTAGAATGGTTTGTGAATATGATACATGAAATAAAAAAAGACAAGATAATATTTATTATAACTCATGAAAAATTTATTCAAAATTCTTTTGAAAATGTTGTAGAAATAAAACATAGTAAAAGTTTATATGAAAATAAATTAATAAAACCAAAAGATTTAATTTTTTATGATTATTTTAAGCACATGAGTAACGATTCTGATTATTTTGAGGAAAACATAATATTTAAAGAAAACTATTTTGTTTTAAATAATAAAGATAAATGGGAAAAATATGAAGATGATACATATATATTTTTAAAACCAAAAGAAATAGAACTTGAGACACAAGGTTTTAAAATACATATAAGTACATTGTATAAAAATGGTCAAAAAACTTTAGATATTGTTTCTTCATATTTATTTCTTGAAAATATTCCATTCAAATATATAAAAAGTTTAGAAAAGTTAAGAATATCATTATCTAAAAATGCTAATAGAATTCAAGCAGGAAAATTTATAACTATATATCCTAAAAATAAATTTTTTGTTTCAATATTAGAAAATTTATATTTGTTATTAAAAGAATTACCAAAAGCAGTATATATTATAACTGATAAGCAGTATAAAGATAGCAATATTTTTTACAGATACGGTGCTTTTAAAGAAATTTTAAACGATGATAATATCTCATGTATTTTCGATGATAAAGGAAATTTAATTCCAGATAATAGAGAACCTTTTTATCATTTACCAGATTTTATTACCGAACCTAAAGAACTTCAAGATTTTGATACTTATGATGATAGTAATAATGAAAACGAAATAACTCCACTAGATAATTATACTATACAAAAAGCACTTACTTTTACTGTTAGTGGTGGTATATACCTAGCAACTAAAAATAATAATTATGAGGATAATAAATATTATATATTAAAAGAAGCTAGAACAGGTGTAGGGTTAGATATGTTTAATAGAGAAGCTAAAGAAAGGCTCTATTCAGAATATGAAACACTTAAAAAATTATCTAGTGTAGATGGTGTTGTAAATGTTGTAGAATATTTTTCTGTTTGGGAAAGCGATTTTTTGGTAGAAGAATATATAGAAGGTATAACATTAGATTATTGGATATATGATAATTTTCCTTTTTTATTTTCAGAAAATTTAGATATGTATACTCAAAAGATTAAATATATAATAAAAAATTTAAAAAATATTTTAGAAAATATACATTTATTAAATTTAGCTATTTGTGATTTACATCCAAGTAATATTATCGTAAGACCAGATTTATCTATTGTTATTATAGATTTTGAATCATCTATATCAGCTGATTTAGATGACTTTAAACTTACTGTCAAAACTACTGGTTTTCATAGTGATTTAATTAAAAACCCAAAAGAACAAGATTGGTACTCATTTTTAAGAATAATACACAAACTATTTGTACCAATACCTCCTATATACGATATAGAAAATTCTATTACAAATAAATATTATAGATTTATAAAAAACATATATAATAAGGATGATTATAATTATTTTAAAGATATTTCAAAAAATACACTTTCAAATATATCTAATTATTATGAAATTTTAGATGTAAGAAATGTAGATGAAAATATTAGAAACTATGATAATGAGTTTAAAATAGAATTAGTAGAAAAGCTAAAAAAATCAATAATCAAAAATCTTGATTTTAATTCTGATTCTCTAATAAAAGGTGATATATTAAGTTTATATACAGATTGTGGAAAATATAATTTAATGAATGGTGGATTTGGAGCTATATTAGCCTTATATAAAGTAGACAAAGATATTTTAACAAAAGATTTTGATTATTGGATAAAAAAATCTGTAAAACATATTTTAGGATTTAATTATAACAATGGTTATTTTTCTGGAAGATTAGGAATAGCCTCTGCTTTATATTTTATGGATTATAAAAAAGAAGCATTAGATATTGTAGATAAAGCTTTAGGAGAAATAGATATTCAAAATAATGATTTATCATTAGGTTCTGGTCTTGCAGGAATTGGATTAGCTATTTTACAAATAGGTATAGAAGAAAATAGTAAAGAAATGATAAATAAAGCTATTATTATAGCGGATAGTCTTATTACACAGATTAAAGATAGAAAATATATTAATGGTATATATACCCATGCAAAAAAAGAATCTGTAGGATTACTTGCTGGATATTCTGGAGTTTCTATATTTTTGTGTAGTGTTTACAAAATAAATAAAAATGAAGAATATATAAATTTTTCTATAGAATTAATAAAAAATGATTTAGATAATTGTTTAATAGAAAAAGATATTTTAGTATATGATGAAGAAACAAAAACAAATTCACCTTATTTAGGAAGCGGATCGATGGGAATTTTTCTTTCTATAAATTTTCTTAATGAAATTACTAAAAAAAATTATTTTGAAGATTTTTATCTAAAATTTAAAAATACTCTTAAATCACGTATTTTTAAAAATGCTGGTTTTTTTGTTGGGGCATCAGGCTTTTTAATTTTTAAAAAATTATTTGGAAAAGAATCAGAAAAATCTATATACAGCATAATAGATTTATTTCTTATAGAAAAAGATGGTCTATATTATGTTCCATCAGATGGTGGTCTCAAATTATCTTTTGATATTATGTCTGGTAATTCTGGAATATTGTTAGGTGTACTTTCTGATACTATTGACAATCCTTTTTATTTTTTTCCGTTGCATTTATAGGTAAAATAAATATTTTAAAATTATAATTTAATTTAAGCTAAGATTTTTCATTTTTTTATATACTGTACTCATAAATTGCTAAAAAAAATTATCCAGTATTTTAAATTTTATAGTTGGTTATTATAAAAGTGTAGGTGAGAAAAATTATTTTTCCTACAAACAAAATATTAAATTTATTAATAATAAAAATGCGACTTTTAACTATTAATAAATTTAAGAAAGGTGGTAAAATGAAACTTAAAACTATAATGTTATCATTGCCTATATTGGGTATTTTATGCACAAATGTTTATGCAAATAATAATGAAATGAATAGTAGTGGTAATTTTAATAGGCTTACAGGGGGAATATTAAATTTACAACAAGGTAGATTTTTACTAGAATCGGAATCTGAAAGCCATGGTGTTAGTTTTGATGAAAATACTTTGATTATTCAAGATGGAAAATATAGTGTTTCATCTAATAATCTTTCGGAAGGTGATAATGTAATTGTAGTTTATGAAGATTTGGGAATATCACCATCTATATATCCAAGTCAAGTAAATGCAACAGCAATACTTTTAGATGAAGATAATTATTTTCAATTATATGTTGGAAAATTTTCAATGTCTGAAAATAGACTTATTTCGGATGGATTAATAGTGCCTACTAATATTGAGAATGTATTTATAATAGATGAAAACGGTGATATAAGTTCGGATTATAAATTAGAAGATTTAGATGGTGCAACTTTAGCAGTTGTATACAGTGCATCTACATTTAGTATGCCTCCTATTCCAATTGGCCCTAGAATATTTATAATTTCTTTGGGAGAATCTGAAAATATAAATACAAACACAGATGAAAATAGACAAGTAGGAACAACTCCAAACTTGCCAGAAATAGCAGTTCAGCCAACAGTTATTAGTTTATTAGATTTAATACCATACTGGGCTGGTGGTAACTTAACATCAGCAAATTATTTAATACCAGAACTAAATATAGATTTTAACGATTTCCCTGAAGTAATAGAAACGCTAGAAACTATTATAGATGAAAGTTACTACACTGGTTTAGAAGTTTTAATAGATATAAATGGTGTACCTGTATTAATACAGGGTTAAAAAAAGTTTGGGGATTTTCCCCAAACTTTTTTATATTTCGCAATTTAATTTTTTGTTTTTTAATACTTTTTTGTATAGCTCTATATATTTTTTTGCTGTATCTTCTGAAGAAAACTTTGTATTTAAAGCGTTAGATACAACATGGCTCCAATCTTCTTTGTTTTTATATGTTTCAAGTGCTTTGTCAAATGCCCACAAAAGCCCTTCGGCATTATAGTCTTCAAAAACAAAACCATTTCCACATTTAGATTCTGTATCAAAATGAATTACAGTATCTTTTAATCCCCCTGTTTTTCGTACAATTGGTACTGTTCCATATTTCATAGAAATCATTTGTGCAATACCACATGGCTCAAAAAGAGATGGCATTAAAAAAATATCAGAATGTTTGTATATATCTATACTTATGTCTGTGTCAAAATATATATTTGCTGTAACATTCTCATGTTTTTCGTCATACTCCAAAAATATTTTTTCGTATTTTTCTTCTCCAACACCTAAAATTATAAGTTGTAAATCTTTGTTTACTATTTCATTTAAAGCCTCTACTATTATATCTATTCCTTTTTGCTCGGCAAGTCTTGTAACAATAGAAACAATTGGTACATCTTTTATAGGTAGTCCCATTTTTTGTTGCAGATATTTTTTATTTTTAGTTTTAAAATTATCTACGTCGTTGTACTCTATACCGTTTACAATTCCATATAAGTCTTCTTTTCTACTAGATATGACACCATCTAACCCAAATGAGAAAAATGGAGTTTGTATTTCTTTTGCATAATTTTCACTAACTGTTGTAATAGCATCACTATACAAAATGCCAGCTTTCATAAAGCTAACTTTATCATATAATTCTATCATATTTGGATTAAAATAGTATTCTTCTATTCCTAATTTTTCCAAAATATCTTTTTCGAAATTTCCTTGATGCTGAATGTTATGTATGCTAAAAATTGTTGATATATTAGAGTAAAAACTGTTGTCGGATAAAGATTCTTTTAAATAAAAGCTACCAAGTCCAACTTGCCAATCATTAAAATGTATTATATCTGGTTTAAAATCTAATTGTTTTATAAATTCAAAAACTGCGAGTGTGAAAAAATAAAACCTAAAATAATCATCGTCGTAGCCATACATATTATCACGCAAAAAAAAGTAATCATTTTCAATTGTATATATATGATTTTTTTTATCATCTACAGAAAATACAATAGCATCATGATTTTGAAAATTTATATTTACAGGAAAATTGCAAATTTGAGTTAAGTGATTAAATTTTGATAAATTTTTATATTTAGGAAAAACAGCTCGGGCATCTACACCTTGATTTCTAAGCTCTTTTGTTAATACTCCAATAACCTCGCCTAGTCCTCCTGTTTTTGCATATGGAGATAATTCTGATGCTACCATTAAAACTTTTAGTGCCATATTACTCCTTTGAAACTTATTATTAATTATTGTATAAGTTAATTTGTAAATTTAAAAATCTTTTAATTTAAAAAAATTAAAAAATGTACTTGAAGGGATTTGAACCCATGACCTATCGCTTAGGAGGCGATTGCTCTGTCCTGCTGAGCTACAAGTACAAAAAATTCATATTCAGTAGTATATTATACAATATTAAAAAAATCAAGTTTTGATTTTTTGTTCATTTGCTATATATAGTTAAATTATGATATATAATTACAAATTATATATTTACTTTCATTTAGATTTATTTTTGTGCTTATAATTTTATTGAACATACATATTAGTTTCTTGTATAATTAAACTGTAATTTACAAAATATATTATTATTAATTTTTAGGAGTAGTAATATATGAATAAAAAAATTTCAAAAGTTCTATTTTCTAGTTTTACATTTATAGTATTGTCTGTAAAATTGGTAAATGCAAATACACTTGTTACAAAATATATACCGACTAGCTCTGGTAATAGATATGTAACTTATGTTGAAATAGATACAATAAATAATTGGGATATAAGAGCTCTTACAGCTATGGACAGTTTTGGTCGTGCAAGTGCAACAATAGAAGAATTTAGAGCTGAATCTGATAGAACTGGTAGTTATGGTAGAGATTCTATAATTTTTCCTGTTAATTTCTTTGTTACAGCAACACATGAAATAATAGGAGGAATATTTTCACAAAATCGCATGTTGAATGGACAGGTACAACCTTGGTTTAATATGGGTATTGGATTTGATGAAAATAATATTATGTCATTTTTTGAAGGAAATAATAGAGGTAGATATCTATATACAGATGGTCATTTTGATGAAAATGGTAGATATGTAGACGGTATAAGATTACCATATGTAACTGCTTTTAATAATTTCCCATGGCTTGTAATAAATGGACAGCGTACACCGCATAGAGAATTACAAGGTGCGACTATTCAATGGCAAAATGGACGTGTAAGACGTGCTTTTATGGGTCAACGTACAGATGGAACATTTTTAGTAGGTATTGTAGATGGTACTAATATAGAAGAATTGCGAGATATAGTACAATATCTTAATCTTGTAAATGCCGTTAATATAGACGGTGGAGCATCTGCAACTATTGTAAGAAATGGGAGCATTGTAATACCACCCGGGCGTAATCTTGCAAATGTTATGGTCTTAACCAAAAATGAAAATGCTCTAATTAATAACCAAGATAATAGTACAACAACAAAATATCCTAAAAGTATAGAGGATTACAACGATAATTATAGTACAGATAATGTATATGATGAGAATTTAAAATTACAAAATAGAGTAATTTTAGATTTGGCTAATCATACTGCAATGCAGCTTAATATAAGCAATTCTTTAGTTAGAAACGGTATTTTGGGAGAGGGTTATATTAACCAAGGTATCTTAAATTCGGTAATAAAAACTTCTAATAGTATAATAACTTGGATTCTTTCAGAAGAAAATAATATTAATCAAATAGAACAATCATTTTTTATTTTATTTCCTAGTGAAAAGGTAGCAAATATAGTTATGGATTCTTTGAATTATGTTGATGGTACGTGGATTGCAAATGGTGAGATTATAAATAAAATAGATAAAAAAATAATTCAAAATCCAGAGCTTATACAACAATCTTTTAATTTAGTGAATCAACTAAATGAAAATAATTCTATTGTCGCATTAGGTAATAGAAGTTGGTTTTATATAAATGACAGAAATATTGACCAAATAATAAATAAATCCGATGATACTATTAGTTGGACACTTACCTATCAAAATAATATACTTCGTTATACAAGAGATTTTTCTACTAAATTTTCTAGTCCAAAAATAGCAGATATGATTTTTAATACGATAGAATACACTGGTCTATTTTGGACAATAAATCAAGAAAAACTAAATAATTTATATATAACTCAAGAATCTTGATGAAGTCAAACTAAATTATATTTAATTAAATAATTTAAAAAAAATAGTAGCATAAAAAATAAAAATGTGATATAATAAACAAATCGGGGACAGTCTGGCTTTGCTGTTTTCGAATTTAATCCAGAAATTATCTATAATGTTGCCCATAAAGATTAATGGTTATAAACATTTGATTAAAAACCTAAATTTTTTATTAAATTTAGGTTTTTTTTCATGCGTTTAACGTTTATATAATAATAAAAATTTTTATATATTAATTATTTTTAAAGAAATTTCAAAAACACTTTACATTTTTTATGATTTTATGTTAAAATTGTTACACAGTTTAAATATCAAGGAGGCACCATGAAGTCAGATATAGAAATAGCACAAAGTGTAGTTCCAAAACCTATAGAAAATATAGCAGAAAGAGTAGGAATAGAACCAAAATACTACGAAAAATATGGAAATCATATAGCAAAAGTAGATTATAATATATTAGAAGAATTGCAAGAGAAAGAAGAGGGCAAATTAATATTAGTAACAGCAATTAGCCCAACGCCAGCAGGAGAAGGTAAAAGTACAACAACTGTAGGGCTTTCTGATGGTCTTAAAAAAATAGGAAAAAATGTAATAGTAGCACTTCGTGAGCCGTCGTTAGGACCAGTTTTTGGAGTAAAAGGTGGTGCTGCGGGTGGTGGATATGCACAAATAATACCTATGGAAGACATAAATTTACATTTTACAGGTGATTTTCACGCAATAGGAGCAGCCAACAACTTACTTGCAGCTATGATAGATAACCATTTACATCATGGAAATAGTTTGAAAATAGACCCAAGACGTATAACATGGAAACGTTGTATGGATATGAATGATAGACAACTGAGATACATAACAAATGGATTGGGAGGAAGGGCAAATGGCTATCCAAGAGAAGATGGGTTTGATATTACAGTTGCATCGGAAGTAATGGCAATACTTTGTCTTGCAAAAGATATAGATGATTTAAAAGAAAAATTAGGAAATATAATAATAGGTTATAGTACAGAAAATGAACCAGTAAAAGCAAAAGATTTAAAAGCACAAGGAGCAATGGCAACTCTTTTAAAAAATGCGTTAAAACCAAATCTTGTACAAACACTAGAAGGAACACCTGCATTTGTACATGGTGGACCTTTTGCAAATATTGCTCATGGATGTAACTCTATTATGGCTACAAAACTTGCACTAAAACTTGGTGATTATGTTGTAACAGAGGCTGGTTTTGGAGCAGATTTGGGTGCAGAAAAATTTGTAGATATAAAATGTAGAATAGGAAATTTAAAGCCTGCGGCAGCTGTTGTTGTAGCAACTGTAAGAGCTTTGAAACATCACGGAGGTTCAAAAAAAGAAGAGTTAACGATAGAAAATTTAGAAGCATTAGAGAAAGGGTTACCTAATCTTATACGCCATGTTGAAAATGTTTCTAATGTTTACAATTTAAAAACTGTTGTTGCTATTAATCGTTTCCCTACAGATACAGAGGCAGAGCTTAAATTAATAGAAGAAAAATTAAAAGATATGAATGTAAATGTAAAATTATCTGAAGTTTGGGCAAAAGGTGGAGAAGGTGGTGAAGAGCTTGCAAAAGAAGTAGTAAGACTCTGTGAAGAACCATCTAATCACAAATATGTATATGAAGATAAAGACACATTAACAGAAAAAATACAAGCTATAGTACAAAAAGTATATAGAGGTAAATCTGCAGTATTTACAGCAATTGCAAAAAAACAAATAAAACAATTAGAAACAATGGGATTTGGCAATTTACCAGTATGTATGGCAAAAACTCAATATAGTTTTTCGGATAATCAAAAATTACTTGGAGCTCCAACAGATTTCGAAGTAACAATAAGAGATTTAAAAGTAAGTGCAGGAGCAGGTTTTATAGTTGTACTAACAGGCGATATAATGACAATGCCGGGGCTACCAAAAGTACCATCTGCAGAAAATATAGATGTTGATAATAATGGGAAAATAACGGGTCTTTTTTAGAAAATAAAAAAAATAAAAAAATCAATTTTATATTTACAACAAGATAGATTTTATTTCTTGTTGTAAATTTTTTTAATATTTCAATCCAGTTTGATTTCTTCAGTTTTTTTAAGTTGTTTATTATATTTTTAATTCATCGCTTATAATCTTTAATATTTGATTCATTGTCAAAATCTCTTTTTCGAGATTACCATTTTTTCTATATTGTAGGCTTAAAACTTCTTTTTCATCTATATCTTTTACTACTATTACAAAAGGAGTATTTAGTTTGTCTATATATGCATATTTCTTTTTTATTTTCATATCTTCAAATAAAAAATCAACATTTATATTGTTTGTTCTCAAAGTATTTGCTGTTTCTATTCCTGTTTTGATATTTTCTTTGTTATTTGTTATTATTATTACATCGGCTATTGTTTTTTTTCTTTCTTTTATTATTCCACTTTCTTTCAAACAATAAAAAAGACGAGAAAGTCCTATACTAATACCTACACCGGGTAAATTTTCGCTATAGTTTTCCAGCAAATTGTCGTATCTACCACCAGAACAAACAGAACCTATATTATTATCTTCCATTATAGTTTCGTATACTGTGCCAGTATAATAGTCCAAACCCCTTACTATAGACAAATCTATTTCAAAATAGCTTGGGGGTACGTTTAGCATTATCATAGTATTTGTTACAATCTCTAACTCTTCTATACCTTGATTAAAAATATAATTTTTTATAGGCAGGTCTTTTAATTTTTCTATTACATTTTTTACATCACCTTTTATGCACATAAAATTTTCTAAATTTTTTATTTGATTTTCTTCAATTTCTAGTTTATAAAATTCATTTACAAGTTCACTTTTTGTTATTTTTTCAGATTTGTCTATTATAGCTAAAACTTTTGAAAAAGGTACAGTTAGTCCGATTTCTTCAAAAAGACCATTTAATATTTTTCTATTATTTATTTTTATTTTAAATTTGCCTATATCCATTTTTTTAAAAATTTGATATATAATACTTGGTATTTCTGCATCATAATGTATACTTAGATTTTCTTTACCTATTATATCTATATCACATTGATAAAATTCTCTAAATCGCCCTGCCTGCGACCTTTCTCCCCTGTATACTTTTCCAATGTGTGAACGTTTAAAAGGAAATGTAAGATTATTAATATTATTTGCTACATATCTTGCAAGTGGTACAGTTAAATCGAAGCGTAAAGCTAGTTCGTTTTCTTCTTTCGAATTTTTATTTTTCACAAAATAAATTTGATTATCTGTTTCTTCACTACCTTTTGCTAAAAGTGTACTACTTCGTTCTATTAGTGGTGTATCTAGTGGAGTGAAACCATACATTTGATAAGTTTCTTCTATTATTTTTTTTAGTTTTTCAAATTCTAATTGTAATGATGGAGTTAGTTCTAGAAATCCAGAGGGTGGTGTTGTATTTATTCTCATTTGTTTTAAGTTGTTTACCTTTCGTTATATTATTATATATTAAATTATAGCACAAAATGTAATTTTTTAAAATTTCGTACTAAAAAATTTAATAAAAGTCAATGCTATTCGATTTCCCTAAAAAAAGATACAGTATTAAGAAGAAAAGATATGCTTTATCTTTTGCTTTAGAAAGTTATATAAATATTCGTATTTTTTTGATATAATAAAATATCAAAACAAAAAATTACCGAAAGGAATTTTTTATGCTAATACTACACGATAATGAATTTAAACTTTTCAAAGAATTTATAAAAAAACGTTTTGGAATTAATTTAAGCGATGAAAAAAAATCTTTAGTTTATTCGAGACTTAGAAGTGTTGTAGAATCTAGAGAACTAAGTAGTTTTAAAGATTATTATGATATAATTGAAAAAGATGGCAATGGAGAACTTACAAAAGAATTTGTAGACAAAATAACAACCAATCATACTTTTTTTATGAGAGAAAAAGAACATTTTGAATATCTAAAAAATAAGGTTTTCCCCTATATAAAAGAAAAACATTCTAATACAAAAGATATACGTTTATGGTGTGCTGCTTGTTCTAGTGGAGAAGAAGCATATACACTACAAATGTTACTTCAAGATTATTTTGGAGATAAGAATTGGAATTTGGAAATATTAGCAACTGATATTTCAAATACTGTTTTAAATACAGCATATAGAGGAATATATACAAAAGATGATTTGAGTGTTTTGCCTATAGAATGGCAATCAAAATATTTTAATGAATATGATGAATATCATCTAGAGGCAAAAGATGTACTGAAAAAAAATATTACATTTACAAGATTCAATTTTATAGAAGATAAATTTAGTTTTAGAAAAAAATTTCAAGTTATTTTTTGTAGAAATGCAATGATATATTTTGATTCTCAAACAAGAAATACTTTAGTAAACAAATTTTACGATAATATGGAAGATGGCGGATATTTTTTTATAGGGCAATCAGAAAGTTTAAGTGGTGGCGACACAAAATTTAAGTATGTAATACCAGCTGTATACAAAAAATAATAATATATGTGCAAATAAAAAACTCAGTGGCATAACTATTTTTTAGTAGTAAAAGTACTGAGATGTGTAAATAATAATTTTTATTATAATTATCGTTTAGATATTTGCAAAGGGAATATCATAAATGATATAATAGGCTAATTTATTCGTAACAAAAAGGTGAAATTATGGACGATTTAGATAGAGATGCTATGCTCGAAACTTTTATTCACGAAATGGGAATATTAGTTGACCAGCTAGAAAATGTAATGTTAATTACAAATGAAATGTACGATGGTAATACTATAAACGAAATTTTTCGTATAATGCATACAATAAAAGGTTCTTCTTCTATGATGCTTTTTACGTCTTTAACAGAAATTACTCATGCTACAGAAGATTTATTTTTCTTTTTGAGAGAAAATAATCCAGAAAATATTGATTATCCTCTTATTACAGATATAGTTTTAGAAGTTGTAGATTTTATAAAAATACAACTAGCCTCTCTCGAGGAAGCAAAAGATTTAGATATGCCATACGATGAATTGATGGAGAAGATACAAAATTGTTTGCTAGATTTAAAAAAAGAAAACAAAATAAATTTGGAAATAGACGATAATTTAAAAATAGAAAACAACTCAGAAATTAAAAATACAAAAAAAATAAATGTATCAGAAATACCAAGATATAGAGCTATTATATATTTTCAAGAGGGTAGCGAAATGGAAAATGTTCGTGCCTTTACTGTCATACACAATTTAGGTACTATTGCAACAGACATATCCACAATACCAGAAAATGTACTTGATGAAGATTCTATTTGGAAAATACGAACAGATGGTTTTAAAATAGAATTTAACTCTGACCATGATATAGAACAAGTAAGAAATATATTACTTCAAAGTATATATATAAAAGATTTAAACTTAGAACAAATATTTAGCTATGAAGAAGAATATAACAACGTTTTCGATGTTTTTGTAAAATTTCAAGAAGGATGTGAAATGGAAAATATACGTGCTTTTACATTCATAAGCAATTTACCAAAATATGTAACAGTTCTTAGCCAAGAACCTGAAAATCTTTTGGATGAAAATAATGCACGTTTTATAGCTGAAAATGGTTTTTCTGTTGTATTGTCTACAAATATTTCTAAAGAACAGCTAAAAGAAATACTTATGGGGACAATTTATTTAGATTATCTTCAAATAAATGAAAAAGAAAATAATATTTACGAAGATATTCTAAACACATATACCGAAGAAGATGAAATAGAAAACAAAGAAGAAAAAAGTAAGTCAGAAGACACATCACAGAAAAAAGATATTAATTTATCTTTAGAAACAGAAAAAATAAAGAAAACAACATCGCATTCTATAAATGTAAATGTTACAAAGTTAGACCAGCTACTAAATCTTGTAGGAGAACTTGTTATTTCCGAGGCAATGGTTACACAAAATCCAGAACTTGAAGGAATGGAATTAGAAAGTTTTACAAAAGAGAGCAGGCAATTAAGAAAAATAATAGGAGAAATACAATATACTGTTATGAGTATGCGTATGGTTCCACTTGGTCCTACATTTTTCAAAATGAATAGAATAGTGCGAGATATGTGCAGGCAACTAAAAAAAGATGTAAACCTAAAAATAATAGGAGATGAAACAGAAGTAGATAAAAATATAATAGAACATATTGCAGACCCTCTAATGCACATAATAAGAAATTCTATTGACCATGGTATAGAAAGCCCAGAAGAAAGATTATCAAAGAATAAACCAGAACAAGGAACAATTATACTAGAGGCAAAAAATTCTGGTGGGGATGTTTTAATAATAATAAAAGATGATGGGGCAGGTTTTAACAAAGATAAAATATTAAAAAAAGCAATAGCAAACAATTTACTTTCAAAACCAGAAGATGAGTATACAGAAAAGGAAATTTTTCAATTTATATTTTACCCAGGATTTTCTACAAATGAAACTATAACTAGTTTTTCCGGACGTGGTGTTGGTATGGATGTTGTTAATACAAATCTAGAATACGTTGGTGGTACAGTTATAGCGGATAGTATAGATGGGAAAGGTTCTAGTATTACCCTTAAAATACCTCTTACTCTTGCTATAATAGATGGAATGCTTATAAAAATAGGAGATGCGAAATATACAGTACCTATTATGGATATAAGACGTTCACTCAAAATTAGTAAAAAAGATATTGTTTTTGATCCTAATGGAAACGAAATGGTAAAAATAAGAGGAGAAGTTTACAATCTTATTAGGCTTAACACATTCTTTGGTCTAGATATAGGATATACAGATATAGAAGATGGTATCGTTCTAATGTTAGAAAACGAAAGCCAAACAGTATGTTTATTTGCAGATGAATTAGTAGGTGAACAGCAAATAGTTGTGAAAAATATTCCAAAGTATATCAAAAAAGTTCATGGTCTTAGTGGTTGTACCCTTCTTGGAAATGGTGATATTAGTTTAATAATAAATGTTGCGGCTTTTTTTGATAAGTAATTAAGTAGGAGGTCTTCGTGAAAGAAGAAAATACAGATTTAGAACAAATAAATGAAGATCGTATAAGTGCATTAGCTGATACAATAGAAAATAAATTTCTAATTTTTAAAGTTGGTCATGAAAATTTTGGAATAGAAATTTCTATCGTACATGAAATTATAAACATAGTACCCATAACACAAGTACCAAGAACACCAAATTATTTAAAAGGTATTATAAATCTGCGTGGAGACATAGTTTCTATAATAGATTTGCGTACAAGATTTATGATGGAAGAAGTAGAATACGATGATTTAACATGTATAATAGTGGTAGAGCAAGAAGGAGAAAAAATAGGGATAATTGTAGATGAAGTTTTTGAAGTGAAATATATTAGTAAGAAAAATATGTCTCCTCCCCCATCTGCAAAACTCGTATATTCAAATAAATTCGTAAAAACACTCGGAAATACGGATGATAAAGTAATACTACTTGTAGATGTAAAAGATTTATTTTACGATGAATAAATAATAAGTATGAGAATCTTAGTTTTTACCAAAATTGAATTATCTCTTATAATAAAAAATGCTTTTGCTTTTAATAAAGATTACGAAAGTATAATTTTTGTTAGTAGCATAGAAAAATTAAATGAACAATTAAGTTATAGTGAAAAACTTATTCTTCTTACAGATTTGGAAAATACATTAGAACTCGAAATTATTTTAAAAACCATTACAGATAAAAAAATGAAAACATTGTTTTTCTGTAAATCTGTTAAAAATGGTTTTATTGCACTACAACGTGGTGCAACAGATATGATAATAGAGCCGAACTATACAGACTTGAAAAGCAAAACAACTTTTACAACTAATATTTTAGTAAAAGTAGCTAGAATAGCTAAAACATATGATGTAGCAAGTAGAGTTTTGAAAAATAATTTTGACAAACAAATAAACAAAATAATAGTAATAGGTGCATCTACAGGGGGAACGGAAGTTATACTGCAAATATTAAAAGAGTTTCCTAAAGATTCTCCACCTATTTTAATTGTACAACATATGCCTCCAGTTTTCACAACAATGTATTCTAAAAGATTGCACGATTCTTGTAAAATATCTGTTTGGGAAGCAAAACATGGCGATGTGCTTGAAACTGGGCTTGCATTTATAGCACCCGGAGAAATGCAAATGAGACTAAATATAAAAAATAATAAATATATTGTAGAATGTACAAAAGAAGCTCCTTTTGGTGGTCATATTCCTTCTGTAGATGTTTTGTTTAATTCTGTTGCAGATATAGCAGGCAATAAAAGTATTGGTATAATACTTACAGGAATGGGAGACGACGGTGCAAAAGGGCTTTTAAATATGCGAAAAAAAGGTTCATATACATTAGGTCAAAACGAGGAAAGTTGTATAGTATATGGGATGCCAAAAATAGCATACGAAATAGGTGCAGTGCAAAAACAAGCAGACCCAAAAGAGATAACAAAATTTATATTAGAAAAAATCTAAAAATAATATCAATTATCAAAAGGAACATTTTTTATGTTGACAATGGAAAAAATAACATCGCTTGCAAAAAATAGGGGGTTTATATATCCTGGGAGCGAGATATACGGTGGTCTTGCAAATACTTGGGACTATGGTCCACTTGGTGTAGAATTTAAAAATAATATAAAACTTGCATGGTGGAAAAAATTTATAAAAGAAAACATATATAATGTAGGTATAGACTCAGGGGTACTTTTAAATCCTAAAATATGGGAAGCGAGTGGACATTTGGGTGGCTTTAGCGACCCTTTAATGGATTGTAAATCTTGCAAAGAAAGATTTCGTGCAGACAAAATAATAGAAGAATATAACGAAAATAAAGGAACACCTATAGTAGTAGACGGTTGGACTAAAGAAGAAATGAAAACATATATTACAAATAACAGTATTGGTTGCCCAAGCTGTAATGCACATAATTTTACGGATATACGTGAATTTAATTTGATGTTTAAAACATTTCAGGGAGTTACAGAAAATACTAAAAATACAGTTTATTTACGTCCAGAAACTGCACAAGGTATTTTTGTCAATTTTAAAAATGTGCAGAGAACAAGTAGAAAAAAAATACCTTTTGGAATTGGACAAATAGGTAAAGCATTTCGTAATGAAATAACACCAGGTAATTTTACATTTAGAACTCGTGAATTTGAACAAATGGAACTTGAGTTTTTTTGCCATCCAACAGAAAGTAAAAAATGGTTCGAATATTGGCTAGATTTTTGTAAAAATTGGATTACTTCTCTAGGAATGAAAGAAGAAAATATAAGAATAAGAGAACATAGCAAGGAGGAACTAAGCCACTACAGTGATGAAACAACTGATATAGAATTTAAATTTCCTTTTGGATATGGAGAACTTTGGGGTATAGCAAATAGAACAGATTTTGACCTAAAAACACATTCCAGTAATTCGGAAGATGATTTAATATATTTTGACCAAATAACAGAAGAAAAATATATACCATATTGTATAGAACCGTCCCTTGGAGCTGATAGAGTTGCTCTTGCATTTCTGTGTAATTCTTATGAAGAGGAGGAAATAGCAGAAGGAGATGTACGAACAGTATTAAGGTTGCATCCATTTTTAGCACCAATAAAAGTAGCTGTTCTCCCATTATCAAAAAAACTACAAAATGAGGCTACAGAGCTTTATGGAATACTCTTGAAACATTTTACTTGCGAATACGATGAAACAGGTTCAATAGGTAAAAGATATAGAAGACAAGATGAAATAGGTACACCTTTCTGCATAACATACGATTTTGAATCTAAAGAAGATAAAAAAGTTACAATAAGACATAGAGATTCTATGGAACAAGAAAGAATAAATATACAAGATGTTGTAGATTGGATATCTGATAAAATATCTTTTTAATATAAATTAAAATGAGAATAAATATTTGAGATAATTTTATCAATACGATGTTTTTCCTTTTTAAATGAAAAAACCACCTATTACAATAGGTGGTTTTTTCCATAATAATTAACTTTCCTAATCGCTTTCAAATTCATTTAAAAGCTCTTCAAAAACATCTAAAGCGTCTAAAATAGGTTTACTTGTGGTCATATCTACACCAGCTTTCTTTAAAAGCGGTATAGAATAATCACTGGAGCCACTTTTTAGCATCTCTATATATCCCTCTAATGCCCCTTGCTTGTTTTCCAAAATAGCTTTTCCTATAGGCTACAGAAGATGCAAATCCAGTTGCATATTGATATACATAAAAACCTCTATAAAAATGTGGTATTCTAGACCATTCATAAATTACTTTGTCGTCTATTTCAAAATCTGAACCAAAGTATTTTTCTAATAATCCTTTGTAGATTGAACTAAACTCTTCACTACTATCGATTATTATTGTATTTCCTACTAATTTATGTGATTCTTTTTCAAATTCTGCAAACATTGTTTGCTTGAAAAATGTTCCATAAAAATTAATTAGATAATAATTGATTATATATTTTTTAAACTTACTATCTTCTGCAGTTTTGATAAGATAATCTATAAGTAAGCTCTCGTTTATTGTTGAGGCTACTTCGGCTAAAAATGAAGTATAATATCCGTACATAATAGGCTGATTATTTCTAGAATAATAGCTATGTACAGAATGCCCCAACTCGTGAGCTAAAGTAAATAAGGAGCGTATGTCATCCATATAATTCATAAGTATATATGGTGGCGTTCCATAAGCACCACCACTATAAGCACCTGGATACTTGTTTTTATTTTCATATACATCTATCCATTTAGAAGACAATATTTTTTTAACTATTCCTACGTATTCTTCACCCATTGGAGCAAGAGATTTCAAAATTATATCTTTTGCTTCTTCATAGGTTACTTTATAATTTATGTCTTCAACTATTGGAACAGATAAATCGAAAGGTTTTAGTTTTTCTAATCCTAATGCCTTTTTACGTATACTTATATATCTGTGTAATAAATCTAATCTACCATTTACAGTATTCAAAAGTGTGTCATAAACTTCTAAAGGTATGCTATTTTGCAAAAGAGAAGCCTCGAGGGAAGAGCTATAGTTTCTAGCCTCAGAATAAAAAGCCTCTTTTTGTATATAGCTTTCATACAAACCAGCTAGTGTGTCTTTTCGTGAAATAAAGTAATTATAGTACGAATTATAAATATTTTTACGCAATACTCTATCGTTAGAAGAAATATATTTTGAATAAGCACCATGTGTAACTTCTATTTTGTTGTCGTTTTTATCTAACACTGGTTCAAATATTGTTTCATTATTATTTATAATATCAAAAATTTTATTTGAAACATTTGTAGAAGATAAAGACTTAGCAAGTAATTCTTCTTGTTCTTTTGGTAGAGTGTGCTTAGCCCTATGAAAAACATCATATAAATCATGTTTATATATTTGTAATTCTGGTGTACTTTCTAAAAAGCTATCTATCGTTTCTTTTCCCAGTTCTAAAATTTCTGGGTCAATAAAACTTTGAGCTGTACTGTATTTTGTGGATAATTCTAATGCTTTATTCTGTAATGCTTGATGAGAAACATTCTTTGTGTCTTGATGATGTTTCAAATTTGCATATACATAAAGGTGTTCTACTTTTTCTCTTAGAGTATATACTTCTTTTATTACTTTTAAAAAACATTCACCACTTGTAGAGAGTTACCTTTATACTTAGAAAAATCATCTAATTTAATTAAAATTTCATTGTAGGAGGTTTCCCAATCTTTATCTGATGCATAAATGTCAGATAAATTCCATTGGTAATTTATATCCATTTCCTCTCTTATTTTTAACTTTTCCATAGTCTATTCCCAAACGATTGGCTCTGTAGGTTTTGGTGAACCTCCCCCGCCAACCCTAATCATTGCCATCAAAGTTATTAGTATCATTATTTTATTTCCTCTCTTGGTTTTAATTTATTCATAGGCTACTCCCAAGGTACGATTGGCTCTGTAGGATCTGTTTGAACTCCACCGCTAATCCTAATCATTGCCATTAAAGTTATTAGTATCATTATTTAAAATCCTCCTTAAAGGTATTTATGTGTTGTTTACATTTATACACAGCATATTTATGTACCTCAAAATTATGTAAAATATAATACAAATATGTTGTATAATCGTAATGCATATTATATCGTATTATATACAGTTATGTCAAATATTTTTTTATAATGAAAATATACTAGTAATATAGCATTTTTGTAGATTTAGATGGTAAGTAACGTTATTTTATAGTAGCAGTCCACTAGCCAACAAAAACAAAATCTCCTTTATATACTTTTTATACAAAATTTTATATAATATAAAATATAGGTTTACAATTATATATAAAAAATTCGGAGGATTTATGAAGAAAAATATTTATGGATTTTGTTGAGTGTTATATTGGTAGGTTGTGGAATAAATAATGAACTTCATTATACTAATAACGATGTATCTCATTCATTTCCAGACAGTTTACATAATACTGATATTCCAGCAGATGATATAAATTCGTTAAGTAAAGTTTATGAAATTGTAGAAATAGAAACAAAAAAACATGCTTTAAATGAATCTTTAAACGTTATTACAAATTCAATCGATATCCAATATTTGTTTGGTCAAGGTAGCTTTCTTTTTGATGAAATTAATTATTTATTTGGCAATCATATCGGATACGTTGAAATTTCGCCTAGTCCAGAGTATATTTTTGATACTGGAGTAATAGTTACTCCATCTTATTTAGTGTGGGTACAATCAATAAGAGTTGATTACAGACAACCCAATTACCAGCAGAATCACTTTTTCCAGCTACAACAACTGTCCCAGAATGAACTGAATAAACAGGTTTTCCTTTTATTGCACCTGGTCGACCTTCGGTTACAATATCAAAACCTTCATGCTTAGGTCTAGTTGGTAGCTTATATCCAGAAGAAATATGTCTAGATGAGAGAGGGTATCTCCATCCTAATTCTGCGTAAAAGTCTCCATCACTACTATTTCCCCTA
>WRGD01000125.1 GCA_009787355.1 Defluviitaleaceae bacterium
AGACTTAAAAGACTTGCACGTAAAACTATTTGTTATTCCAAATCTTTTGAGATGCATTCTATCGTTGTTTCTTTACTTATAAACTATCTTGAATTTGGCTATATGTTATTTTGTTACATAACCTGGGAGAGTATATTATTGATTTACAAAAAGATTTACAAAAAAGAATAAAAATATAAGATTCAATTATAAAAATTTATAAACAAAAGTATTGACAAATATCATAATCTGTAGTATTATAATATTTGTCCAGCGGATGTGGCGGAATTGGCAGACGCGCTAGATTTAGGTTCTAGTATCAATAGATGTGGGGGTTCGACTCCCTTCATCCGCATACACATAATTTTTATGTGTAAATAGCTTATTTCTGTATTCTATTTGAATATACAGTATTGACGTAAATTTCATTGATTAAAGGTTAAAAGCAAATGCTTTTAACCTTTTTTCTATTGCTTATTAGATAATTGAATATAAGCTAAAATACCACAAATAGCTTTGGAATCTACTATAGCTCCACTATATATCATTTGTAAAGCTTCGTTTATTGGTTTTAATATTACTTCTACATCTTCATCTTCATCTAAATTTTGCGTTCCTTGTCTTGGATTTTCACAAAAATAAATATAATGTTTTTCTGTGGAATATCCTAAACTCTTATACATTGTAATAAGATGTATTGTATTTTCTGATATATACCCTGTTTCTTCTCTTAGCTCTCTTGTTGCTGTAATTTTTGGGTCTTCATTTTTTTCTATTAATCCTGCTGGTATTTCTATTGAGAAATCTCCTAGGGCGTGTCTATATTGTTTTACTAAAACTATTTTATCTTCTATACTATCTTTTATTATTGCTACCATACTAGCACCCCCACTATGAATAACAACTTCTCTATCTACACTTTTTCCATTTGGCAACTCTACATTTTCTACTTTTGCTGTAAATACTTTACCCTCAAATACTGTTTTCGTTTGATTTACTTTGTGCATTATTTCTCCAATTCATCTAGTGAAAGATTAAAAGTATGTAAAAAATTATCCATAAAATAAGACAACTCCTCAGACTTATAATTATCCAGTTTTTCTTTTATTTGATTTTTTGCTTTCAAAAACTCATTATTTCCATTGCTTATTTCTTTGCTACATTTTATGTAGGCACATAAAGTATCGGCTATTTTTATTATTTTCAACTCTTCTGTAGATATAGTATCTATACCGGGATTTAAATAGTGTTCATACACATTTGAGATTTCTGTTGGCAATAATTCTAGTAGTTTTTTTGTTGCTTCTTTCTCTATTTTTTTGTATGCATTTTTTATTTCTTGGTTGTAATATTTTATTGGAGTTGGTAAATCTCCTGTTATTATTTCTGTAGCATCGTGATATAAGGAATAACAAGCCACTTTATCTGCATCATAATTTTTGTTGTAATATAAATTTCCTATTGTACATAACATATGAGAAATAAAAGCACATTCTAGTGTGTGGGTAGTTAGAGATTCCTCATATGTATTATACATAAGCCCCCACCTATTTATATTTTTCATTCTAAAAATCATTGCTAAAAAATTGTGATTTTTCATTTAAGTTTCCTTTGTTTTTTGTATTTAAAGTTCTTAGGTAATAAGAATTATATTTTAAATTATTATAAAAAAATCCTGCTCATAACCCCATTTTCTAAATCAGAAATATTGTAGATATGTTCCAAAACACTAAATGTTTCTTCAAGGTTATTTTTAGCACTATTCCACCCATTACCATCTGTGAACCATACGAAAGAAAATCCTTCAATATTTTTTGACCCAAGGGCAATATTTTTATAACTACGAGCAGTTTCATTTAACTTAGAGCCACTACTAGCATAAAAATTAGTTTCTATACCATATATTACATTTTTAGATTTCACAACAAAATCAAATCGTTTTACAGTTTTACCTTGGTTTGTTAAACTAGATAAATCTATATTCCAACGTTTTTCAATTTCACCAATTTTCATTTCTTTGAAATACGAAACATCTTTAATTAAACTCGCCTTTATCAAATAAGACTCAACAAGGTTTTCCATTAAATGACCACCACGATTTTTTCGACCATTTGAGTCAAGTCCTGTCTCTACTCCTGTTACATAGTCTAAAAGGTTATTAACTATATGTTTTGAAAGTAAATCAAACAACCCTGTTTTACGCATAAAATATTTATATTGTTCCATATCGTAATTGGTTTGTTTAAAAGAATATAAAAACTCTCCAGCCTCGTCAATAGCATATATTTTATTTTCACGAACAGCTAATAAAAGAGGAATACATTTCAGTGTTTCGGGATAGCGAGTAACAATATCTTCAAAATCATTTTCTATATTTTTTGAACCGATTAATGAGTTTAATATATTTAACTCAACTTTAATTTTATCAATATTTTTGTAGATTTTTCCAAAATCAATATAGTAACTGTAATTAGATATACTGTTTTTGAAATTTGATAACCATTCTGTAAAATCTCTCATAAATACGCCCCTTTATAAACTATAAATTAGCAATTCATTTATAAGTCCACGCTTATCAGATGCTGAGTTTATAGCCCTATTTGCTGTTACTCTTAAAATTTTATATTTTTTATACAGATTATCGAAAAAATCATCAGACTCATCAATATTTTTAGGGTCGGAGTTACTCGCTAAAATATATGCTCCACGTTCTGACATTTCATTTATAAATTTTGCAAGTTTTTCTTGTTCAGTATCGTCAAATTTATTTTCTGAATAATTTGTAAAACTTGAAGTTTCAGTTAATGGTCGATATGGTGGGTCAAAATAGCAAAATGTAACATCATCTATAAAATCACTAGACATATTGTAATCACCATTTATAATATTTACATTTCTAAGTTTCTCTGAAACAAGAAGTAGATTATCTTTATCACAAATACAAGGATTTTTATACTTACCTTGAGGTACATTATACTCACCTTTTGAATTAACTCGATATAAACCATTAAAGCAAGTTTTATTTAAAAAGATAAATAATGCAGCCAATTCAACTCCGCTTTGATTTGCTGATTTTATATTGTTAAATCTATCTCTTTTTTCATAATACATAATTTTTCTTTTATCATCATTTTCAGACAAATACTCTCTTTCAAAGTCTGTGAGCATTTTTATAAGTTCATTGACATTGTCCTTAATAGCTCTGTAAGTATAAATTAATTCTGAATTTATATCGCTAATATATACTTCTTCAAGATTATAAGAGTTAAGAATATCAAAAAGTACAGCTCCACCACCGATAAAAGGTTCGGCATATTTTTTTATATCAGTTCCTAAATTATTTGGATATTTATGACGAATTTTTTCAAGTAATTGTCCCTTACCACCAGCCCACTTTACAAATGGTTTAGCTATATTTTTCTTCATATTTATCAACTCCTTTGTTTTTTCTTAATAGCTGTGTACTAAAATCAAACAGTTTTAATTTAATTAAAATTTAATTCTATAAACAAAATTTTCTTCATACAATTAATTACCACTTAAAGTTAAAGGAGATAGGCAATCGCCTTAACTACTTACATGAGAGAAAATCATTATAGAAAATTTAAAAAAAGAAATTCTAAAAAAATAAAAATTTTTTTTGTAATGTCAGTTCTAGTTATTATATTTTTAGTAGATAACTCTAGAGTATCACTAGCTAGAATTTTATTTTATCAAACAATGCCCCGATACACAAATTTTTTTGAAAATTACAATTTAATAGGTATAGAAAACCAAATAATATCAAATTTTGATATTAATCAAATATCAGAAGATTTTATAATAAACAGATATCAAAACATAATAGGTATAAACGATATTAGTATATTAGATAATGTAACAGAAGATTTTACTAGTTATGTATCAAGTTTTGATTTACATTTTTCGTATGAAGATATAGAAGATTTGAGAAATGTAAACATATTATTAAATCGTTTTTTTAGTATGGATTCACGTACTGGTATAGTAGACAAATATTTAGACATAGATTATTTTTTAACATCAAACCTACAAATAGAAATAACAAATGAGCCACAAGTTTTAATATTTCATACCCATGCTGCTTCGGAATTTTTTATAGACAGCCCAAACAATATAAATTTAGACTATGGAATTGTAGGTGTTGGGTCGACACTATCCTATATTCTTACAAACACATATGGTATTAATGTTCTCCATTATAGAGGTGTGTATGACAGAATAGATGGGGTAGTTGTTCGTTCTGGTGCTTATGAAAGAATAGAACCATCTATAAGAAACATTTTAGAAAATTATCCATCTATACAATTAGTTTTAGATTTGCATAGAGATGGAGTACCAGAGAGTTCTAATCCAGATTTATTTAGAAGAAATATAAATGGGCATGAAACAGCAATGATAATGTTTGTAAATGGGCTTTCGAGCATAAATGAAAATGGAAATATAAGAAATTTATCTAATATACCAAATAATTATGTACGAACAAATTTAGCACTTAGCTTTAATTTACAAATGGCTTTTTCTAATAGATTTCCGGGGCTTACACGACGTATATATCTTACTCCTTTTAGGTATATAAACCATCTTAGACCACTATCTTCACTTGTAGAAGTAGGTACTCAGATAAGTACGATGCAGGAAGCACATAACGCAATGCAACCTTTAGCATATATTATATATTCTGTAGTATTTGCAAATAATTAGACCATTTGCACAAAAAATGAAAACTATATATTTTCGTTTTTTGTGCTTTTTTATTTTTTTAAAATTAAAACGAATAAAATATATTAATATAAATTGGCAAATTAGTTTTTGATAATATCTCTACTCTCCCACTCTTCTCTACTCATTACTACTTTTCTTTTACCATTTCCATCTTCTTCTCCAACCACACTATGCTCTTCCAAAACTTTCACAAGCCCTTCTGCTCTCTTATAATTTATCCTGAACTGTCTTTGTATCATGGATGTTGATATTTTTTGTTTTTCTAGCACGAAATATACTAAATCTTCAAAAAACTCTTCTATATCGTCATCCAAACTAACATTTTTAAAAGACGTTATATCATCTACTGTTTCCTCATCATAATGAATATTATGCTTACTTTTCAAAAAGCTAACTATATTCTCTACTTCTTTATCTGAAATAAATGCTCCTTGTATACGAATTGGTTTTGAAGTTCCCATAGGAAAAAACAACATATCTCCCCTACCTAGTAATTTTTCTGCACCTGTTTGATCTAATATAGTACGAGAATCTGTACCACTACTAACAGAAAAAGCAAGCCTAGATGGTATATTTGCCTTTATTAAGCCTGTTATAACATCTACCGATGGTCTCTGTGTAGCTATTATTAGATGTATTCCTGCTGCTCTTGCCATTTGTGCAAGCCTACATATGCTATCTTCTACATCGCTTGGAGCCGCCATCATTAAATCTGCCAGTTCATCTATTATTATTACTATTTGTGGTAAGGGCTCTCCCCCTTGTTCTAAAAGTGTTTTGTTATAGCTTTTCAAATCTCTTGTAGATGTTTTAGCAAAAAATTCATATCTTCTTAACATCTCTTTTACTGCCCATTTTAGAGCATTTGCAGCTTTTTTTGGTTCAGTTACAACTGGTATTAATAAATGTGGTATACCGTTATATATGCTTAGCTCTACTACTTTTGGGTCTATCATTATTAGTTTTACACTATCTGGTGTTGCTTTGTATATTAAGCTTACTATTATTGTATTTATACAAACACTTTTTCCAGAACCTGTTGCACCAGCTATTAATAAATGTGGCATTTTTGCAAGGTCGGTTACTACAACAGAACCAGATGTATCTTTACCAAGTGCAAATGCTATATTAGAATTAAAGTTTTTAAATATTTTACTTTCAATAAGCTCTCTAAAATATACTGCTTCTGGTATCTCATTTGGTAATTCAATACCCACCGCAGATTTACCTGGTATTGGTGCTTCTATTCTTATACCTTTTGCAGCCAAATTTAATGCCAAATCATCAGCAAGATTAGATATCTTACTTACTTTTACTCCTACCCCTGGAGTTAACTCATACCTTGTTACAGTTGGTCCTTTACTTACTTCTACTACTTTTGCTGTTACTCCAAAATTTTGTAATGTTTGTTCTAGTTTTTTTGTATTTTCATAGATTATATTTTTATTCAAATTTTCATTTATTTTTGGTGGGTCTTTTAAAATATTAGATGATGGGTATTCATATTTAAAAATAGCTTCTGTTGTTTCAGTTTCTTTAACCTCCAAATTTGTAGTTCGATTATTTATAATTGTATCTTTTTCGATGTTTTTTTTATTATTTTCTTCACCAAGTATTACAAAATTTGATTTTTTCATAGCTGTTTCATTATTGGACATTGGTTTTTCTTTATTTTGCTCATATACTTCGTTTTCATTTTCAAAATTTGTCCAAACAAATTCGTCGAAATCATTATCTTGGCTATTATTTCCAACATTTATAGTTTTTTTTTCTGATTTTTTTTCAAAAATAAAAATATTTTTCATAAAGGAAAACAAATAAAGTAAATATTCTACAAAAGATTTACCAGTAAGCATAATAGAAAGCACAACAACAGACATAAAAATAAAAATAATAGCACCAGCAAATCCAAATATTAAATGAAGAATATTACCAAAAAGAGCACCTATTACTCCACCATTTGCAGTAAAGTTAAAGGCTGTATTTTGTGTAAAAACATACAGCATATTTTGCGATGTACTGTTAATTAAATGTGTAAGAATTATAAAAAAAATAAACATTATAGATACTATACAAACAGCTTTTATAGATATTTCTTTTGTTATAATACGATAAAGACAAAAACTAGTAATAACAAATGGTAACAAAAAAGCACCTATTCCAAAGAAACCACGCAAAATAGAAGCGAAAAAAACACCTATCAAACCTCCACTATTTGGAAGATAAATAGACATAATTAAATAAAAGCTAATAGCAATAAATATTAGACAAAGTATTTCTTTTTTAAGCTCGTTTTTTCTTTTTTTTGTAATCGCCATATTATCCTCGATATTTAAAACTGTGGAGCTTTGACCCACGGCTTTACTCCATTATTCAAACAATCCATCTTCTTTCAAAAGATTTTTTATTACTCCTATTTCAGCCGATATATCTAAAAATTTTGCTTCGAATAAGCTATCTAATTGTTTTTCGTAGGAAATTTTTAGTATTTGTAATAAATTTTCTATTTTTGCTTTAGAATTTGTTATATTTTCTCCCGTACTACCTTGGTTTACTAAATGTATGTAACTATCTATTAATTTTATTGTTGTTGGTAAATAGTAGTCTACAAATCCTCTTATCTCATTTGATTTTTCTGGATGCTCTTTTATAAAATCGTATATTTTTATTGATATATCGTAAATATCGGTAATACCTAGATATACAACTGTTGTGTTATTTAAAGATTTTAGTTTTTCTTTCAAAATAGCTAATTCAGTTAAATTTGTATAAAGTATTACTTCTATATCATTCTTTTTAGATGGTAATATAATATTTTCTTCTTTTTCTTTTTTTTGCTTTCCGAAAATATTGCTAAAAAATTTACCTATTCCTGTTTTCGAATTTGTTTTTTGGTCTTTTTTATGCCTTCGTAGTATTGTGATATTAAATTCTTCTACAAATTTTTTAAAAATACGACCTTGATAAAAGTGTAAGAAATGTTCTTTTTCTGCTTGTATACTTAAATCTACAGGTCTAAAATCGTGTAGTAAACCACTACCCATAAATTTAAAAGATAGAGCTATGTTTTCTGCTGTTTTTTCTACGTTTATATCTTCATAGGGTATTTCATGTGTTTCAAAATTTAAATCTTTTTGATTTTTTCTTTTAAAAATAATATTGTTATTTAAAATTATCATTTCTTTAAATTCAGTGCCATCACTTCTTATATATTTTATATTGTAAGACATAATAAATCTCCAAATAGGATTGCTAAATAAAAACCTTGTGGGCATGCCTCAATGTTTTCTAATACTACATTATAATTAATTTTATCTTGTATAGCAATACATCTATCAAAAATTTTTATTTATTTTTTTGTAAATCTGTGTTAAAATCTTTAATCGTTGAAATATAATAAATTGATTTTATATAAATATTTCTATATGTTATGAAAGAAGAAAATGTAAAATAATCTAATGTTTAGATTCAGAAAGGTTTAAATATATATGAAAAAAATTCGAAAAAGACTAAAAAAATTAACAACAAGAATAAACATAGGTATTTTAATAATCAGTTTTTTTAGCTATTTGATTATGTTTTTTGTTACAAACACATTTGTACGAAATGAAGCTTACGAAAATATTCTATCAAATACAAAATATTCGCTAGAAATAAATTCAGATGATATATTTATTTATTTTGTAGAAGCAAAGCAAAATTTACGAAACTTTGCTCATGTTAGCAATGTATTAGGTACAGAATATATACATTCTATTGCAAATGCAATTATGGACTTATATAGTTCTGTAGGCTTAGCATGGGTAGGATTTGAAGATGGTACTGTATATACAGGCTGGGATGCGAATTTTGTAGCACCATATGAAGGTTGGTCTATGGCACGACCTTGGTGGACAGCAGCAATGTCATCTCCTGAGTCTGAAATAGTTTTTACCGATCCATATATTTCTGCAACAGAAGATAACAATATCATAGTAACTTTAGCATATAGAACTACTGTAAATGGTATTACAGGTGTTTTTGGTATTTCTGTTTTCATGGAACAAATTTTAGAATTAATAGAAAACTTCACATTAGAAAATAATGGATATAACATATTAGTAGATCGACAAGGAAATATTATATATCATCCAAACGAAAACTATAGAATGTATATAGACCAATTTGGTAATCGACAAATAACAAACATTATAAATATACCACATGGAGATATATTTTTAAACAATACACATCTTAATACTTCTAGAATAGAAGATGAAATACTTGGTACTAGTTATGTTTTTTCTTACCATTTAGAAGAAATGGGCTTTACTCTTATGTCTATTGTACCAATAAGTATTACACAGGACCCTATAAATAATATTATTTTTTGGGTTACAGCATCTTTCATTGCACTTTTAATTTTAATATGGTTATTTATCATTATTTTTATACGAATTTCTATTAAAAAATACGTAAAAAAATTAATAGTTAGCTTTAGAGCTTCTAGTAGGCAATTATCAAAAGAAGGATATTTAAATTTAAACAAAGAAGACCAAGATACCAGTTTCGATTTACATATGCTAGAAGATGAGTTCAACAGAAACTTAAAAGTAACTGAAAATGTAATAAACGATATAAAAATACTAATAGAAGAGCATACGAAGGGCAATTATAAATATTTAATAAATGTTAATAATCATAGAGGTGTTTACGAAAAATTAATAATAGGTGTAAATAATGCAATGAATAAACATACAAACGATAAAAAAGAAATACTTCGTTGTATTAGTGAAATTGTAGATGGTAATTTTGATGCCTTTATATCAGAACATCAAGGTGAAGAAATATATATAAACGAATCTATAGAAAAGTTAAGAAAACAAGTAAAAACTATTGCAAAAGAAATAGAAAATATTGCAAAAGCAGCACAACAAGGAGATATATCTTATTATGTAGATAAAGAAAGATATAAAGGCGAATGGGTACACATAATACATGAGCTAAATGGTATTTTAATAGCAATATCAAAACCAATAAACAGTATAAAAGAATTTTTGAAGCATATAGAACAAGGTGAATTTGACCAAAGAATAATTGGTGATTTTAAAGGTGAATTTTTAAGTATTAAAGAAGTTTTGAACGAAACTATCTCTTCGATAGATTCTTATATAGACGAAATAAGTATTATTTTAAAAAGTTTCTCTCGTGGAGATTTAACTAAAGAAATAACAAGAGAGTACAATGGAGATTTCGAAATTATAAAAGATTCTATAAATAGAATGAGAAAATTACTAAATGAAATAATAAAAGACATATATACAACAACAGGTGGGGTAAATAGTGGTGCAGAATATATAGCCAAAAGCCAAACATCACTTGCTAGTGGAAATATAGAACAATCTAGGTCGCTTAATATTCTTACAGATGATATGAAAAAAATACGTGAAACATCTTCTCAAAATACAGAGTTTTCACAAATGGCGAATGAGCTTATGAAAATATCTATAGAAGATGCACGAGATGGTAATGAAGACATGAAAATATTACTACAAGCTATGAACGATATTAAAAAATCGCAAAACAATATAGCAGTAATAATAAACACAATAGAAGATATTGCATTCCAAACAAATTTACTTGCATTAAATGCTGCGGTAGAAGCTGCAAGAGCAGGAGAATACGGTCATGGGTTTGCTGTAGTTGCAAACGAAGTAAGACTACTTGCAAATAGAAGTAGCTCGGCTGTAAAAGAAACTTCTGCATTAATAAAAACATCTGAAATAAGAGTCTCTGAAGGTGAGAAAAAAGCAAAAAATGCTTCATTTGCATTAGACAAAATTGTAGAAGGTATAAGTAATATGGCTGGTCTAATAAATAATATTTACAAATCTTCTACAGAGCAAACAAAATCTATAGAATCTGTGGAAACAAACGTAGTAGATATAAATAAAGTTGTATCAGAAAATTCTTCTATATCACAAGAGATAGCATCTACTACTGAAGAATTAAGTTCACAAACAGAGGTATTAAAAGATAAAATAGGATACTTTAAGTTTTAAGGTTCTGAATTTTAACTAAAATTTCAATACTAAATATTCCAAGGTAGTACATGCTCCCTTGGAATATTTTTTAATTAATATTTATTCAATGTTTATATTTTCTAATTTTTCTTTGTATTTTATAAATTTATTATAAATATCGTATGCTTGTTTAACAATAGATTGTTGTATTTCTATAGGCACTATAGGTATTTGTATTTTCAAAAAATCTTCTGGAGATAAAGATTGTCTGACTGTTCCATAACATCTATTTGCGATCTCTTCTAAAATATCATTATTTTTTCTAAGTAATAAATATATATATTCAGGTAAAAATTTTTTATTTTTAATTTCAAATACAGGATAAGCATTTGTTACAGATAATGGTTTATTACCAATATTAATACCAAAAGACCCAATATTAGCTCTAGCAGGGTTAAAACTTATACATTTAGGATTAACAACATTATAATTAGATGTATCTGCAGAAGTTACAGAAATAAAATTTTCTCCCCAAAAATCATTTCCAATAGGCATACCCCAAAATTCCTGCTTTGTAATAGATGCTGTTTCATACATATTTGTATTATGTATTCTTACTCTATTTAAAATATCTCCAAGTCTAACATTATTTTCTTTTAAATAATCTCTATATTTGAACAAAAGAAATGATACGTTATTGTCCCCGCTTAATTCATCTCTCGAAACAAAAAATAAATTTTCATTTTCAACATTATTATCTAAATACGAATAAATGTTAATAAATTCATCTAAATCATTAATACCACTTTGCTTTCTTCTTCTAGTTGTTAAAGTAAACCCATCATTTTTTACTTTATAGAAAAAAACATTTTCTTTTTTAGGTGTATTTTTACCTCCAAGTATTAAAATACTCGTTTTAGCCTCTGTATAAGGTAAAAAAGTTTTTGATGGTAATGAAATTATCCCTTTTAACATACCTGATTTTAATAAATCTAGCCTTAAATCTTTCAAATTAGTATCACTAAGTACGGATTCTGGTACAATTATAGCAGCTCTAGCATTTATATTATTATTTAGTGATTTTATTATATGCTGTATAGCTATAGCATTTCCTTTTTCTATTTTATATTTATAATTTTCTGCTTGTTCTTTATTTGCACTTAAATTAAAAGGTATATTTGTTATTACAATATCATACTCATTTTCTATTGGGTTTAAAAAACTATCTTGTTTTTTTACATTACTATGACCATCACCAGTAAGAATCATATTCATTTTTGCAATTTTTGCTGTATCTGATATTTCACTTCCAAACAGTGTTTCTTTTCTTAAAACTTTTAGGGTATCATCATTTAAAATACCCTTGTATTTAATATCTTTTAAAATGTATTCAAAAGCACTAATTAAAATTCCACCAGTACCACAGAATGGGTCATATATTTTTTCTCTATAATTTGGTTTTATTATATCAATTAAAAATTTAACTATATGTCTAGGAGTAAAATATTCTCCTAAATCATTATTATTAGAATTATATTTTTCTATAAAATATTCAAAAGCATCACCTTTTATGTCAGTATTAATACTAGATAGATTGAGCTGGTCTAATTTGTTTACTATATATTTAAGCTTACTATAGTCTTGTATTTTAAGTTCTGAAAATAAATCTATATTCTGTGTAGAGTTAAATAAAATATTTAACTCTGGCATAATAATTTTATTTATATATATCAAAAGTTCTATACCATCTTTATCTTTGTACGATTCCCATAGTAAATGTTTTGGTATTTTTATATCTCCAAAAGAATTTTTTTCACTAATTAATTTTAAAAAAAGTAAATTTGAAAATTCTGTAAATCTTCCAAGTCCAATTGTAATACCAGCTTCTCGTAGTTTATTATTAGATTCTTTAAATATATTTATTAAATCATTTTTGTCATTTATTTGTATTTGATTTGAAATAAATAGTCTATTTGTATTGAATTTCTGAAGTATTTCAATAGTTGGTAGATAATCTAATTCTTTATTATCGATAAATAAACTTTCTTTTGTAGCAGCCCAATAAAATATATATTTACTACCATTATATAAAATAATAATTTTTGCATTTAATATTTTTGCGTATTCTATTGCTTGATTTAAAGCATTTTCTAATTTTATATAATTACTTTTTTTCGTTTCGATAATTGCAATTGGATATGTTCTTTCGTTATCATAAATAATAAAGTCTGGTTTTTTTCCATTTAATAGTTTAATTTCATTTTCTGTTTTTGGTGTTTGCCTGTATACTTGTCTATTTTTATTATTTACATCGATTATGTAACCTTTATTTCTTAAATCACTTTCCAATAAATTTTCTATTTCTCTTTCTATCATGAAATTATCACCTTTTGTTTTCTTAATTTTCTTATAATATTTTTTACATTTATATTAAAAAAACTAATAAATCAAAATGATTTATTAGTTAGCTGTTAAATATGAATAAACACTAGAAAAAAGCTGTCCAACTTCTTTTGTTTTAAAACTGAAATCTTTTTGCGAATTTCCAAAAAAAGCTTTTGAAACCTCGGTAATGTCTAATATTTCATCTTTAGAAAGTCCAAAAACTCTTGCAAAATCTATTATAAAAGAAAGATTTTCGTCATAATTCTCTTTGTACACTGTAACACCAATTAAAGAATAAAAAATAAAAGATACAAAATTACTACGTCTAACAGTATGTAATTGTATATATAAAGAAGCGAGTTCCATTCTTTTTTGTACATCTAAAAAACTAATACTTCCCTCACATTGACTAGCCCAATATTCGGGATTATCTTTAGGGAAAATTGTATGTACCTTTGTAACCAAATGCCTTAAATATTCACTTTCCATATATGCAGGAAAAATAATTTTAAGAGGAGATATATCCGAATAATCTAATTCTTCTTGTGCTTTGTTAGAAACAATACTAAGTTTGTAAGACAATCTTTTTTCTACTTCTCTTGTAAGTAATTTAAATTTTAAAAACGTACGGTCTTCTAATGTCAAATATCTTCCCTCACAATCATAATATCTGTAAGTTTTAAATCGTAAAAGCCATTATTTTTAATTTCATTACACAATTTATCTGTACCAGAATTAAAATAAGCATCCGATAAAAAACCAATTTTAGATATTAATTTTTTTGTTTGTATATCAAAAGTTTCTTTTACATCTTTTATAGAATATGCTATATTATCAAAAATTTCTATTCTTAAAGTTTCCTCTTTTGAATTTAGCAATTCAGATGATATTTCTTTTTTGTTTAAAATGTTCAAATATTTTTTTAAAACTAAGTCTGTATTATTATTTTTGTAACTTCTTTTTATATTTTGTTCTTGCTTTTTCTCTAATATTTTTGTCTGATTTTTCAAATTTTCTTCAACCAAACTTTTTGCAATTAACTCTATTTCATCGAGCTGTGAAAGTATTTTATCCACAATAAACCTCTAAAAAATTAAAAATAAATAAAATTATGCGGGAATAAAAAAATAAAAAATTTTTTCGAATAAAAACATAGCGGAGAAGGGACTTGAACCCCTGACACCACGGGTATGAACCGTGTGCTCTAGCCAACTGAGCTACTCCGCCAAACATTTATAAATTATACCACAAATTTATAAAATGTCAAGTATTCGAACAAATAAAAATATTGGTAAAAATATTTCTAATTTTCTTTTATATCTATATCCTCTTCTTTACTCTTTTCTTTGTATCTGGCATCTTTATTTTTTTCATCTTTAATGTTTGTATCTTCTTTTATTTTTGTAGCTATCAATTTTTTTATTCTTTTATCGCTCCACCCAGCTATTTTAAAATTGAATCCCTGTATATTTATATCTTCTATTTCTTCATTTTCTAATGGTATACGCCCTAAATGTCCTACAAAAAAACCTCCTATAGTATCGTATTCTTCTATAGGTAGTGAAATATCTAACTCGTGGTTTACATTTTCTATACTTGCAACACCATTTATTATATATTTATTGTCTAATATTTTTATATCCTCTTCTTCTTCTCCATCGTATTCATCAAAAATAGAACCCATTATTTCTTCTATTAAGTCTTCCATGGTTACTATACCAAAAGTTCCCCCGTATTCGTCTATAACAATAGAAAATTGTATTTTGTGCTCCTGCATTTCACGGAAAAGTTCATTTAACTTTTTTGTAGATGGAACAAAATAAGGGTCTCTTAAAAAATTTTTTATATTTAATGGTTCACTGGGGCTGTTTATAATATGTTTCATCAAATCTTTTACATGAACAACACCTATTATATTATCTATATTATCTTCATATACTGGAATACGGGAATGGTCTTCTTTTATTATTTCCACAATATGGCTAAAATCATCTTCTACGTTTATAGAAACTATATTCGTTCTATGTGTTGCTATTTCTTCTGCTATTTTGTCATCAAAAGCAAAAATATTGTTTATCATTTCTTTTTCATTTTCATCTATGTTTCCAAATTCTCCACTTTCATCTATTAGCATTACTATATCTTCTTCTGTGGCATATGCTTGTTTTTCGGAAGATGGTATAAATCTAATAAATATAGAAGATGTCATATTTAAAACATAAGATACTGGTCTTAAAATTTTTGCTGTAAAAATAAGAGGCTGTATTGTTAAGTATGCAAATTTTTCTGAATAATTTAACGCCAACTTTTTAGGTATTGTTTCTCCAAAAATGATAGAAAAATAACTAAGCAAAATAGTGATAATCAAAACAACAATATTTTCCAAAGTTCCTTGTGAAATGTTATCTCCTACAATTCCTATATTGATTAGAAAATGTGCAATCGCATCAGAAAATGCCATACCACTATAAGCCCCTACAAATGTACCTATGACAGTATATGATAAAGCAACAGTTGGTAAAAATATATCTTGATTATCTAGCACGTGTTTTATAAGAATAGATTTTTTGTCGCCCTCCTCTGCTTTTAATCTTATCTTTGATTTATTTAAAGACAGAATAGCTAATTCTGAACCTGTATAAATTCCGTTTATTATTGTTAAAACAACAATAATGAAAATATCTGATAACATATGCCTCTTTCTTTTTTAAATTATAGTGATTACGTGATTTTGCTTAAGTATACCATAAAATTTAATTAAATACAAATTAAAACCGTGCGACAATGCCTCACAGTTTTAATTTTAATTTATACACGTATATTTTTTGTATATTTTGATATAGATAGCAAGAAACCAACACTTGCCATAACTATTAAAAGCGAAGTACCCCCAAAGCTAATAAAAGGCAACGGTACACCTGTATTTGGTATAGTATTTGTTACAACACCAACATTTATTATAGCTTGACTACCAATCATTATTGATATACCCGTTGCAACTAAAGAACCAAACATATCTGTAGCATTTATTGCTATTTTTAAAGCTCTCCATAAGAAAATACCGAATAAAAATAATATTAAAGAGCCACCTAAAATTCCAAGTTCTTCTACTATCACAGAAAATATAATATCATTATGTGCTTCTGGTATAAAACCTAATTTTTGTCTACTTTGCCCAATTCCTACTCCGAATATACCTCCAGAACCTATTGCATATAAAGATTGTATAGTTTGAAAACCTACTCCAGTTGGATCTGAAAATGGGTCTCGCCATGCTGCCATACGTCCAGCTCTAAATCCTGTTGCAAAAAATAGTAGATAGCTTGTAAGAGCTGTTACAGCTACTACACCAGCTACTATAAATATTCTTGTATATGGACTTGCAATAAAAATAATACCAAAGCCAACAACAAATATTATTATAGATGTACTCATATTTTCTATTGCTACAAGTCCACCAATTAAAGCTACAAAAAAAGCTACAAAAGCAGTGCCGAGTATAGTATTTAATATATTTTTATGTGTAGCTATAATTTTACTAACCATAAGTATAACAGCCAACTTTGCAGGTTCAGATGGTTGAAATCTAAAACCAAAAATACTTATCCATCTTGTAGCACCGCCCGTCTCATCTCCTATAAACAAAACAACAATTAAAAGTATAAATATAGTAAAATAAAAAATATTCACAATACCTTTTAAATACATATAATTCATTTTTGAAAGTATTGTCATAGCAATAAATCCAAGTGCAGCTGACATAGCTTGGGATTTAACAAAATGTAACGGTCCTAAATTATAATGTGTTACAGCAACATAATAACTAGCACTAAAAACCATTACTATTCCAATAAGAATCAAAAGAAATACTGATATATAAAGAGTAGTATCAATTCCAACAACGTATATTTTTTTTACATTTTCATTTTTTTCAGATGATTTATGTGTACTATAATTTGATTGCCGTAATCTTTCCATACCCACTCCTTGTTCAAATTTTATTTTTAAAATTTTACATATTTAATACTATGGATTTAAATGCTTTCCCTCTATCTTCGTAATCTTTAAACATATCAAAACTTGCACAAGCTGGAGAAAACAATACAATATCAATATCTCTTAATTCTCTTAAATATTTCACCGCATGATGTAAGTTCTCTGAAATATGTATACTTTCAAAACCTATATTTTTACATATATTTTCTAAATAAAAACTATCTTCTCCAAAAATCACAATATGAGCTACATGTTTTTTTACAATATTTGCCCAATCTTCATAGTTTACATCTTTTTTTCTTCCTCCTGCTATCAAAGCAAGATTACCATTTTTAGAAAGTGCTTCTATACTTTTTATAGAAGATTCTGGATTTGTTGCTTTCGAGTCATTATAGTATTTTATACCATTTATTTCTTCTACATATTCTATTCTGTGCTCTGGAGATTTAAAACTTTTTATAGCATTTTCTATTATTTTTACATCTATACCATCTATCAAAGCTATTGCTGATGAAACCATTATATTTTCTATATTGTGTTTTCCGACGAGATTTATATCTTTTATATTTATAGTAAATTTTTCGTTATTTATTTTTGATATAATCTCAAAATCATTTTCATTGTATATTAATATATTTTCATTTTCATTAAACAGGATTGTATTATTTTCTAGCGTAAAAAAAACAACTTTACTTTTTGCCAAACTAGACATATTTTTTGTATATTCATTATCGTGGTTTAAAATTATATAATCAAATTCATTTTGATTTTGGAAAACCTTAGCTTTCATGTTAATATAATTTTCCATAGTGAAATGCCTATCCAAATGGTCTGGTGTAATATTTATTATGGCTGCTATTTTAGGCTTAAATTTATCTATAGTTTCTAATTGAAAACTAGAAACTTCTGCAATACAAGTTTTATCAGAACTTATTTGTGTTATTGGTATTCCTATATTTCCAGCTGTTACTATTTCTCTCACATTAGAAAATATATAGGATGTAAGCATTGTTGTTGTTGTTTTTCCATTTGTACCTGTGATAGCATATATATCTTTATTGTAAAAACTACTACCAAGTTCAAATTCTCCTATTACATAAATACCTAGTTCAAGTGCTTTTTTTACAAAAGGTAGTGTATATGGAACACCCGGACTTAATATTATTACATCAAAATCTAATTCTTCTCCTATAAAAAAAGATATATTTTTATTTTCAAGCTCTTTTGGTAACCTAGATACTTTACTATCCCATATAGAAACTATAGCATCATTTTTATAAAGAAGGTTAGCAGCAGCAATGCCGCTTTTTCCTATACCACATACTAGTATTCTTTTATTTTTATAATCCATCAATAAATCCTCTAGTTGCTAAAAATCCTATAAGACACATAGCAACTGTAACAATATAAAAAATAGCAACAACTTTTGATTCTGGTATACCTGATAATTCGAAATGGTGATGAAGTGGAGCCATTTTAAAAAAACGTTTGCCTTTTGTAAATTTAAAATACAAAACCTGTATTATTACACTAGCTGTTTCGACAACATAAATAAGTCCAACTATAGCTAAAAATAAAGGCATGCGTAAAACTACAGCTATAGCCGCTATAAATCCCCCAAGTGCAAGTGAACCAGTATCTCCCATAAATATTTTTGCAGGGTAAGTATTAAACAATAAAAATCCTAAAAGACTACCTGCTGCCGCACCTATAATTGGTAAAATATCATTGTTATACAAGCCGTAAGCTGCAAATACAAAAAATGTTACAACAAGAACTGTAACACCAGAAGCTAGACCGTCTAAACCATCTGTAATATTAACACCATTTACAGTACCAAGTATAATAAAAAGTGATATTGGTATAAACAATATACCTGTATTTATATACATATTTGTTGTAAAAGGAACAAGGAACAAATTGTAATATCCATCTCCCAAATTTGAAAGCAAAAATAAGAATATAGTAGCAGCTAAAAGTTGAAGTAAAAATTTTGGTAATGCTCTAAATCCAAGTGAACGTTTTTTTACAACTTTTATATAATCATCTATAAACCCTATAAAACCAAAAGATATTGTTGCAAAAACAACTAATACACTTTTTAAATTATTATTTAAAAAAAATACCGATCCAATTAAAAAACTAATTATTATTATAATACCTCCCATTGTAGGAGTCCCTGACTTTTGCAAATGAGATTTTGGACCATCGTCTCGCACGTGCTGACCAAATTTTATACGCTTTAAAACCGGTATAAATAAAGGACAAATTATAATATTAGCTATAAATGATAAAAGTGCAGCAAAAATAGCTGTTTCCAATGTGAAATTCATTTTATTCTCTTTTCTTCATATTTTAATTATCAATTTTATAAAAGATTTTGTACAATTTCTTCTAACATCATACCTCTACTTGCTTTAACCAAAATAATAGAGTCTTTAAATTTTTTTGCTATTTTACTTGTAAAAAAATCTTGTTTTGTATTAAAATGATGGCAATCTATTTTAACTTTAGCAATATTGTGTATAAATTTAGAATCTTTTCCTATTGTTATTAAACTATCTAATTCTTCTATTGATTTATATCTGCCTATTTCTTCATGCAAATTTTTAGAAAAATCTCCTAGCTCAAACATATCTCCAAGTATAGCTATAATTTTTTTATTTCGATTTTCATTCTTCTGGCTAACTAGTAAATCTAACATTGCTATTATACTTTGTGGGCTTGCGTTGTATGTGTCATTTATAATAATACAATCGTTTATTCCATTTTTTATATCCATTCTATCCTTAGAGAGTTTAAAGCTTTGTATTCCTTTTATAATTTGTGATAAGGATACACCCAAATAAAAAGCACAAATACTAGAAGCTAATGCATTTCTAACCACATGAATACCAGGTATCGGTATAGTTACATCAAATTTTACATTTTCTATTTTAAAAGTTACTTTTGTTCCTAAAAGACCTAAATTCTTTATATTGTATGCTGAATATTTTTCGGTTTCTTTTTCTACAAAGTAATAAATTGCATCTACTTTACCTCTAAGTGTAGCCAACATATCGTTATCGCCATCTAATATTATTTTTTTAGGATTATAGTCTAAAATTTCTGTTTTTGCTTTTAAAATATTTTCTCTAGAACCTAAATTTTCTATATGTGCTGTGCCGATATTTGTAATAATTGCTATATCTGGTCTAGCTATATCTGCTAAATTGTGTATTTCTCCTAAATTATTCATACCCATTTCTAAAACTATAGCCTCAGTTTTATTGTTTATATTAAAAACTGTTAAAGGTAGACCTATTTCATTGTTATAATTTCCTATTGTTTTAACGGTTTCAAATTTCTCAGATAAAATACTATGAGTTATATCTTTTGTAGTTGTTTTTCCAACACTACCTGTTATACCTATTGTTTTCAAGTCAAATAAAGATTTATAAAATTTAGCAAAATCTTTTAGTGCTTTTGAGGTATCTTTTACTCTTATATGCGGCAAAGTTGTTTCTTTTTCGGAAATAGCAAACATAGCTGTTTCTTCTGCTTGTTTTAAAAAATCATGCCCGTCTCTACTACCCTTCAAAGGAATAAAAATTTTATTTGTTAAAAAGTCTCTACTATCTATAGAAACGGCTTCTGGTTTTATTATACTGCTGTTTGTACCGAAAATTTTGCCATTTAATGCTTTTGAAAGATTTTTTAAATTTATTTCTTCCAATCGAAGCTCTCCTTTATATCTTCTTATTTATTGCTTCTTTTACTACAAGTCTATCATCAAAATCTATTGTTTTGTCTTTAAAAATTTGATATGTTTCATGACCTTTTCCAGCTATTATTACTGTATCATATTTAGTTGCCATATTTATAGCAAACTCTATTGCTTCTTTTCTATCTTCTATAAGGATGTAATTTTTATTTACCATACCTTTTTCAATATCTTTTAATATAAGTGTTGGTTCTTCTGTTCTTGGATTATCTGAAGTTATTACAGAAAAGTCTGAAAATGTAGAAGACTCCTTTGCCATTAGTGGTCTTTTACTTTTATCTCTATCACCACCACAACCAAAAACTGTTATAACTTTATTTTTAGTAAATTCTTTTGCTGTTAAAATTATATTTTTAAGGCTATCTGGAGTATGTGAATAATCTACAATTATATTTAGACCCATGGTATTTGGAATAGTTTCTATTCTACCAGGTACAGTTTCTAAATTTTCTAATGCATCTTGTATAACTGTTATTGGAATATCTAAAGAGATAGCAACCCCAATAGTCGCAAGTGCATTATATACAGAAAAAATCCCGGGTATAGGTAATATAAATTTATGATTTTTACCAAAAATATATACATCAAAAGAGGAGTAGTTCTGCGAATATATTATATTTTCAGCTTTTATATCACTATCTTTTTCTATGCTATATGTTATTACTTTTCCTATTGCTATTTCCTCCATATATTTGCCATATTCATCATCTATATTTATTACTGAAATATTGCTTTTTGTAAATAACTTCGCTTTAGCATTTCTGTAATTTTCCATTGTTTTGTGTAAATCTAAATGATCCTGTGTTAAATTTGTAAAAACACTTACAAAAAATTTCAAATCTTCTACTTTGTATAGTGCTAAAGCATGAGAAGTAACTTCCATTACAATATTATCTACATTATTTTGTTTCATATAATCTAATATTTGCATAAGTTCTATTGTATCTGGTGTTGTACTTGTCGCAAATTCTATAGGTACATCTTTCTTATTTATTTTTGTACTGACTGTTCCTATTAGTCCTACTTTTAGCTTATACTTCATAAGTATAGAATGTATATAAAAGCTAACAGATGTTTTTCCATTTGTACCTGTTACTCCTATCATTTTTATGTTCTCTGTTGGATTTTTATAAAAATTATTTGCAATAGTAGACATAGAGATTCTGCTATTCTTTACTTTTATTATAGTTAAATTTTCATATTTTGATTTTATTTCTTTTTCCACAACAAGACATACAGCACCTTTTTCAAGTGCTGTATCTATAAAATCATGCCCGTCTACATTAAATCCTGTAATACAAATAAACATAGTGTTTTTTTTTATATTTCTAGAATCTATACTTAAATATTCTATGTCTATATCTTTGTTCCCTTTAATTTCATATTCTACATCTTTCAAAATATCTAATAAATTCAATTTTCACCTCAAAACAAATCTGTAACCTTGTCTAAAACATATACTTCTACATTTCTTCTTCCGAATACTAATGCCTCTCTTATTGTATCAAATGCCAAATCTACCTTATAGCCTACAATAGCCCCACCTGTGTCGGCAGCTAAAAAAAGTCCATGCCCTACAACATAAATATATGTACCAAGTGGTATTATATTTGTATCTACTGCAGCTAATCCACTATATAAAGGCAAGCCAGATGCTGTATACCTAGAAAGATATTCTTGCTCTGGAGAATACGCTGTTGCCTCTGCTGTAAATTTATGTAAATACCTAAAAGTACCAGCCGTAGTTTCTACTACATTTTTAAGAGTCCCTATATGCACAAAAGCTGAAGTAGGATATTCTATAATTTTCTCTAAAATAGTTGTTTGACTTATTATTTCATTATTGTTATAAAAAGTAACATTAGACCTAATACCATGTCCATTATGACCATCTCTTATATAATTTCTAGTTTGATGTATCATTGTATCGTTAAAAACAGCTATTGTATCGTGTTGTATTGTAAATTCTTCTATATCTATAGAAAAGTAAACATTTGAAAGCTCTAATTCATCATTATTTTGAAGTATTCTATTAAAGTCTCCAAAATAATACTCTTCCAATTTTAATTTTTCTAAAAAATCAAAAACTGTAATTCCATATGTGGAGGGTACAGATATTCTATTTTCTCCTGATACTATGTATATTATATTATTAGGTTCATTATCATAAGTATTTATCGAAAAAAAATTTTGTTCGGAAGCCATAATTTGCGTATTAAAGTATATTAAATTTGTGAAAAATATAAATGATAAGAATAGAACAAATTTCGTAATCTTCTTAAAGTACAATTTTTTCATTTTAAAATCCTCTCTTTTGACATTAAAATTTATTAATCATACTACCACAAAATAATCTTTTTTTCAAATTTATAAAAATAAAGGTCATGTGCCAAAATAGCAGAAAAGCAATTCAAGATGATAGACAAGAGGAGAAGCAACAATATAATACATATCAAAAGATTTAGAATAGCAAATCAA
>WRGD01000126.1 GCA_009787355.1 Defluviitaleaceae bacterium
AGGATTTTGAAATGTTATCAGAACAAAAACCATTAATAAAAAAAGCGTATGGAGTATTAAAAGAGTTAAGTCAAGATGAGAAGACAAGATTACTTGCAGAAGCTAGGGAGGCTTACCAATGGGATATTGTTGCTAGTAATAGAAATGCTAAAGCTGAAGGTTTAAGAGAAGGTATAGAAAAAGGAGAAGAACAAAAAGCTATAAATATAGCTAAAAATATGTTAAAACGAGGGACACCTATAGAATATATTTTAGAAGATACAGGATTAGATATAAACACAATAAAGAAGTTACAAAACGAAAAATAAACAAGTATATACTTAAAATTTCGAGGTATATGAGCAAAAAAAAACCTTTTAGTGTAATTATAATTATAATAAAAACTAATTAGACAAAATAATATCAATAGAATTAATTAAAGCGATTAAGTCATTAGACCTAATCGCTTTCTTTTCTTTAAATAAAATATAATTTTAAGAAAAGAACCCGTCTATTCCTGTATTTCTTTTTTTAAATTCAAATCGGTGAGTATTGACACTTGACCCTAGTAGGTTTTTTCGTTCTTTTTTAAAGCTCTTATAATTTCTAATAATGGAACATTAAAAAACAGTTGACAAAATATTATAATCGTAATATAATAACTTAGATTTTGATAATTGAAACCACATATGTTCAAAATCTGTGTTGAACAATAAAAAAATTTTTTAGGGGGAATAAAAAATGTTAGCGATATTAATGTTAGTTCAAATAGTACCGTTAGGACATAAAATACCAGACGAAGTAGGTTATCCTGTTTTATAAAATATTGTTATTATAGAAAGGTGGCTGAAGTCATTTGAAAAAAATAGATAAATACGCAACTTTAGCTGTTGAAAAAGGAGTTAATATCCAGAAAAATCAGAAGTTATTTATCCGTTCAAGTGTTGATAATGCTGATTTTGCTAGAACACTTGCTGAATTAGCTTGGAAAAAAGAAGCTAAAGATGTTATTGTTCAGTGGTTTGATGAAAAAATTACTAGACAACGTTATCTGTATGGAGATAGTGATATTTTTGGAATAGAAGAAAAATGGTATATTGAATATATTAATAAGATAGTTGAAGAAGATTATCAAGTAATAACAATTCTTTCTAATAATCCAGAAAACCTTAAAGGGGTTGACCCTGAAAAAATAGCTAAAGAATCTAAAGCTATTTCAAAAATATCTAAACAATTTGCAGAAAAAATGATTAACTATGATATTCAATGGAATATCATTGCTCTTCCCTCTTCTGAATGGGCTGTAAAAGTATTTCCAAATGCTAAAAGCTCAGAGGAAGCAGTTAACTTAATGTGGGATGCTATCTTTGAAGTAAACCTCATAGATGATAATGACCCGACTGAAAATTGGGACAATCATATTAAAAATTTATCTGTACAAACTAAAAAAATTCAAGAATATAATTTTAAATCATTGACTTTTAAAAATAGTTTAGGTACAGATTTAGAAGTAGGTTTACCAAAAGAACATATCTGGGTTAGTGGTGATATAAAAGCTAAAACAGGTAATCGTTTTATACCTAATATTCCTACATACGAAGTCTTTACTGCACCTCATAGAGATAAAGTAAACGGAGTAGTATATGCTACAAAGCCATTGATATACATGGGTAATGTTATCGATAATTTCTGGATTAAATTTCAGAATGGTAAAGTAGTAGAATACAAAGCCGAAGTAGGAAATGAATTGTTAGAAAAATTGCTAAAAATTCATCCAAATGCAGACTTCTTAGGTGAAGTGGCACTTGTACCACATTCAAGTCCGATTTCAAAATCAGGCTTGCTGTGGTATAATACTCTATATGACGAAAATGCTAGTTGCCATATAGCTTTGGGTGCCGGTTATACGTCTACATTGGCAGGAACTAAAAACCTATCCGAAGAGGAGCGAATGGCAAAAGGATTAAATCAAAGTCTAAGCCACAATGACTTTATGATTGGCTCTGAGTGCCTAGATATAATAGGAAAAACTCAGGACGGAGAAGAAGTCCAAATTTTCAAAAAAGGCGAATGGGTTATTTAAAGTTAATTCATCTAAAATAATTGTAATCACTAAAAAGCACCAAATCTTTTAAAGATTTGGTGCTTTAAACAGTTCCTATAGGTTGTCCACTAAACACCAAAAACAAAATCTCCTTTTAAAAATAATCAAATAAGAAAATTATAATTTTAACGTTGTTTCCAGAGAAATTTCAACCATTGTTTCAAATCCTCTTTCTCTTTCTTCTGCAGTAGTTTCTTCTCCACCTACTATATCTGAAATAGTAAGTATAGTTAAAGCATTTTTACCAAGTTTAGCTGCATTCATATATAGTGCTGCAGCTTCCATTTCTATTGCCAATATGCCCATTTTTCTCCATTTTTCTATTGCTTTTGTATCTGCATTGTAAAAAATATCGCTAGATAATATATTACCTACATGATAATTAATTCCTTTTTCTTCGGATAATTTACTAGCATTTACTAATAAATTATAGCTTGCCAAAGGTGCAAAGGTTCCAGGTAAACCATATTGAACAGCATAATTTGAGTTTGTACTAGCTCCTTGTGCAATTACAATATCACGTAATTTTATTTTTGGAGATATTCCTCCTGCCGTTCCAACTCTTATAATATTTTCTACATTATAAAAATTGAAAAGTTCGAAAGAGTATATTCCAATAGATGGCATACCCATACCTGAACCTTGCACACTTATTTCTACTCCTTTGTATTTTCCGGTAAATCCAAGCATATTTCTAGTTTTGTTGTATTGTTTTACATCTGTCAAAAAATTTTCGGCAATAAATTTTGCACGAAGAGGGTCTCCGGGCATTAAAACTGTTTTTGCTATTTCATTTTTATTTGTTGCTTCTATATGTGCTGTAGGTATCATTTTATCTCCTGTATTTTCAATTAAAATTATTTATTTTAATAGTGTAACATATGTTTTGTAAATTGCAATTTTTCTAGAAAATTATTAGGAAATTTTATTTAAAATTTTTCTATTTTGTTCTATTTCTTCTGTTATTTTAAAACTGGCAGCTTTCTCATTATACTCTTTGGCTTTTTCTATATCTCCTAGTTTATAATAACAAACACAAATTTCTATATTTGGAATATATCCATAGTAATCGATTAGCTTAAAACTTAGGATATCTTTATCTTCTACTTTCGTTGCAAGTTTAAACCATTTAATAGCGGTATTATAATCATTTATTATATCTTTAAAATAATGACCTATTCTACAACAAATTTCTGCTCTAGGGCTATCCCACATAAAACTTTTTATCAATACTTCTAATATTTTTTCTTTTTCATTCAATATTTCGTATATCATTGACAAATTAAAAATTGCCATTATGATATCCTCATACCAACCAAGATTACTGTTTATAAATTTTTCAAAATAATACGCAGACTTTATCCATTCCTCATGATTTTGTAATTCTCGAGCATAATAATACATTTGTCTTAGTGTAAAAGATATTCTTTGTTTTTCTATATTTTCATAAATCTCTATATTTCTTCTACTTTTTATATCTATTTTTTCTTTTTTATGATGAATATATATATCAGAGTGAAAAATATTTCCCTCTAGAGGTATAAGTTCGTGTACTGGGTCTATCCATTTATAATTTTTTTCTTTTTTGAATATTCTTTCCCGAGTAACAATTAAGTTTGGATTTTCTTTTTCGTCAAAATCTGTTATATATTTCATTGTTACTATATCTGTTTCTTTATTAATAAATTTTTTTAAATTTATCATTTCTTCTATGTATTTTTCCGGAAAGATATCGTCTGCATCTAGCCACATCTGGTATTCACAATTTGCTTTTGAAAATGCAAAATTTCTTGCAATTGAAAAATCATGACACCATTTAAAATTATATATATTTTCTGTGAATTTTTGAGCAATTTCTATAGTGTTATCTGTAGAACCTGTGTCTACAATTATTATCTCATCTACAACATTTTTTATACTATTAAGACATCTACTTAGCGTTTTTTCTTCATTTTTTACTATCATACACAAACTAATTTTTATCATTTTATCTCCTATATAAAAATTTTAACAAAATAATTATTTACTACATATTATTTTTGTTTTAATAAAAATTCTCATTAAAAAAATTTTAAAAAAAAACAAAAAATTTTTTTATATATAGTATATGATATTCAATTATTTTTATGGTATAAGTATTTCTGAAGATACAAGACTTGATATCAAAGGTGTGGGGTAATCTCCCCCAAAGTTTTAATCTTTTTTTTACAGTAAATATGTGTTATAGTCTATCTATGGAATATGAAATGAAAAAAATTAAACTATTGAATGATAGCATGATAAACAAAATAGCAGCAGGTGAAGTAGTAGAAAGACCAAATTCTGTTGTAAAAGAACTTGTTGAAAATTCTATCGATGCAGGTGCCTCTGTGATAACAATAGAAATAAGCCAAAATATTATAAGAGTTTCTGACAATGGTATCGGTATCCCATATGATGATGTAGAAATTGTTTTTCTTAGGCATGCTACAAATAAAATAGAAAATATAGAAGATTTAGAAAATATATTAAGCCTTGGTTTTCGTGGTGAAGCTATGTCTTCCATATCTGCTGTTTCAAAATTAGAATTAATAACAAAGAATATAAATGAAGATATGGGAACAGTGGTAGAAATTGTAGGAGGTAAAGTAGTAAAAAAACAACGTATAGGGGCTGCTAAAGGTACGTCTGTAATAGTTCGTGATTTGTTTTTTAATGTACCTGCAAGGCTAAAATTTTTAAAAAAAACAGCAACAGAACAAAGCCATATTACAGATACAATAGAAAAATTTATACTTGGTAATCCTAATATAACGTTTAATTATATATTAAATTCGAAAAAAAGAACCTTAGGGGGTAGAGGACTAAAATACGCTATATATGAAATATATGGAAAAGAGTATTATAAAGATTTGATAGAAATAAATAAAGAAAGTAAAGATAATATTTTTATTAGTGGTTATATTGGGAAACCGATTTTATATAGACAAAATAGAAGTTTTGGGAATTTTTTTATAAATGGCAGATATATAAAAAATAAAATATTACAAAATGCTGTTGAAGATGTCTACAAAACTAAATTACCTATATCTAAATTTCCTGTGTATGTTTTAAACATAAAAATAAATCCAAGCCTTGTAGATGTAAACGTACACCCAACAAAACTTGAAATACGTTTTCAAAATGAAGAAAAAATTTATAATCTTTTGTATAATAATTTAAGAGAATCTTTAGACAACGATATTCTAATTCCTGATTTGTCTCTAGTATCGAAAAATAAAAAAGAAGATAATATATTTTTGGCAAAAACAAATCCTGTTTATAAAGCAGCAGAGATTAAAAATTTTCCAAAAGTATCATTTAAAAATCCTATAAGTTTTGATAAATTTAAAGACGATGAAATTTACAATAATTATATACAAGATAGTAAAAAAGTCGAAGTGAAAACAGAAGAAACATCAAGTTTATCCTTAAATGAAATCATAAATATTTCTGAAAATCAGACCAGTAAAGAATCTTTTTTTGAAGATTATAAATTGATAGGTTCTTTTTTTGATACTTATTTAATAATTGAAAAAAATAGTGAATTGTTTTTTATAGACCAGCACGCTGCACATGAAAGAATATGGTACGACAAATTGATAGAACAAATAGAAAACAATCAGCCTATCTATCAAATTCTTTTAACACCAATTAAAATAAATTTTAGCTCCACAGAAGAAGATATTTTTATAAGATATAAAGATGATTTTTTTAAACTTGGTTTTAAAATAGAAAATATAGCAGAAGGCTCTTTTTTTATAAGAGAAGTACCATTTTTTATAACAATAAATTATAAAGATGTTCTTTTTGAAATATTAGAAAAAATAAAAAACAACACAAAAGAAAAATTTGATACAAACAAATTAGCAGGTATAGCTTGTAAAGCAGCAGTAAAGGGTAAAGATAAACTTGATATTTTGGAACAGAGGAAACTTATCGATGAATTAATAAAAACTAAAAACCCTTTTACTTGTCCACACGGAAGACCAACAATTGTAAAATTTACAAAATATGAGATAGAAAAAATGTTTAAAAGAGTATGAAACTGAAATTAAAAGTGTATAGATTTTTTAGTTTCCTATTTTTTAAGTTATTTTCCTTAAAAATTACATTATTAAGAAGGTATATATGGAATTACTTATAATAGCTGGTCCTACTGCAAGTGGAAAAACTCAAATATCTCTAGATTTAGCAAAAGAATTAAATGGTGAGATTATTTCTGCTGATTCCATGCAAGTTTATAAATATATGGACATTGGTACAGCTAAAATTAAAAATAAACAGGGTATACCACACCATCTTATAGATATTGTTTACCCAGATTATAATTTTTCTGTTGCAGATTTTCAAAAAAATGCAAAAACTTGTATAGAAGATATTAAAAACCGGGGAAAACTACCCATTTTAGTGGGTGGTAGTGGATTTTATATTAATTCTATTTTATACAACACAACTTTTGATGAAAATAGCAAAAATATAGAATACAGAAATGAACTTTATAAAATAGAAGAGAAGTTAGGAACAAATTATCTTTACAATATGTTACAAAAATTAGATAAAAAATATGCAGATGCTAATCAAAGTAATAAAGCTAGACTTGTAAGAGGATTAGTTTATTTTTATGAAACAGGTAAAAAAATATCCGACTACATAGAACAGCAAAAAAAAGAAAAAAATAATTTTACATTTAACTCCAAATTATTTATACTAGATATGGAAAGAGAAACTTTGTATAAAAATATAAACAGAAGAGTAGAGATAATGATAGATGAAGGATTAGTAAATGAAGTAAAAAGTTTGTTAGATATGGGATATTCAAAAGAAAGCACTTCCATGTCTAGTATAGGTTATAAAGAAATGGTAAATTATATAGATAGGAGTATATCGATAGATAACGCTATAAACAACATTAAACAAAATACAAGAAGATTTGCTAAAAGACAAATAACATGGTTCAAAAATAAAACAGAGGGCATATGGATAGAAAACAAAACAGAAAAAATACTCTCTCTTTTGAAAAAATAGGATTTAAAAATAAGAAAAATATCAAAATTTATGAAAAAATATATATATCCAAAAGTGTGAAAAACAAAAGCAGGATAATAAGAAGACTAAAGAAAAATAAAAAAAATTCTGGATATTTTTTTATTTGTATAAAAAATGGAAATGGTCTTTTGAGCATACTTAGTGATAAAGATTTCAAAAAAAACAAAGAAGATTTTGTAATAGGAATAGCAAAAAATAAGACAGAAGCATTTTTACTAACATTAGAAATAATTAGTGATTTTTATAATAAATATAGAGATTTCTCTAACTTTAAGCAAATGTTATAATTTTTCCGAGAAATATATTCGAAAAAACTATAATAAAAAATTAAACTTTGTATTTTTATTTTTTATTACTAAAATGTATTATAAAATTTAGGAGTAATTATCATGAAAAAAGTTTTTGCTACTCTAAGTGTTATAGCACTCGTTATTCTACTTCTTTATATTTCTATACATATACCTACTTTTTCTATTTCGACATATGAAAACCATTATATAGAACATGGCACTTCTGAACTTATTTCTGTTTCTTTTGATGATTTGATGATTGTAACAAATAGACTTCTAGGATATATAGGAGGTATATATGATGATTTACAAATAACTATAGAAGTAGATGGAGTATATCGATATTTTTTTAACCAAAGAGAAATAGATCATATGGTAGATGTTCTTTTACTATTTAGAATAGGAAGAATCCTTATGGTAATATCTATTATTAGCCTTGTTTTACTATGGTTCTGGTCATATAAAAATAGATATTTAGATTATTTTATCAAAAAAAATTTTATTGGATTTTCTATTGTTATTGGATTTTCTATTGTTATAATTTTATTTTTTTATATAGATTTTGTTAGATATTTTCATTTGTTTCACGATATATTTTTCTTTTTCGATACAGAAAGACTGTGGCTTCTAAATCCTTCTACGGATTTGCTTATAAATATAGTTCCATATAGTTTTTTTATAAACATATTTATAAAAATCGGCACAATATTTATATCATCTGTGCTTGCAATATTTATTATTACTGGTTTTTATACATTTAGAAAGGGTTTTGAAAAATGAGTATAAGGCTTATTTTATTCACTATATTAAAATGGTTATTATTCATTTTGGCATTTGCTATTTTACTTTTATTATTGCCTATTATCCTTATTTTTCTTTCTACTTCAATAAAATATAATTTATTTGCAAAAAAAGAAGGAAAATTTGTTTCTCATGGACAAATAACTTATTTTTTCAAAATGCTAAATTTTACATTTGTATTTGATTTTGAAGAAAATTTTAATTATAAAATAAATTTTTTTGGAAAGAATTTATCTTTTGACAATTTTAAAAAACCTAAAAAAAATCGAAAAATTAAAAAATCGAAAAAAATTAAAAAAAATAGTAAAAATAAAAAACATGAAAATCTAGCTTTTGAAAATACTAATATAGAAATAAAAAATATAGAAAATGAAAAACCAAAAATAAATTCTGAAAATATAGATACAGAAGAACTTATAAAACAAATTACAAACACTAAAAAAGATAGTAAACTAAAAATATTTCAAAAAATCAATAATTTTTTCTATAAAATAAAAAATAGAATTTTTGATATAAAAAAAATGTTTGACGATATACAGACTATTTACAATAAATTCAAAAATTATCATGACAAAGATGATATTATTAAATATACGAAAAAATTTTTTGAGAAATTTATTAAATCTTTAAAACCTCGAAAAATAGATTTAAATATGGAAGTAGGTATAGGTGCATATGAAACAGGTATATTACTTGCTGTTATAGCTATTATCTTGCCAAAACTTAGCTATAATGTTGTAGGAAATTTTGAAAGAACTATGATAAAAGGGAATTTTTATATTGATGGCAGGATACGTATTATAAAAATTGTTACTTTATGTGTAAACTTTTATTTAAAAAAACCAATAAGAAAACTTATAAAAAGTTTTATAACTAGAGAAAAACAAAATATAAATTAGGAGATTAGTATGAGTGAGATAAAAAAAGATTTAAACACAAACCTTGAAACATTATTTAATAATATGGATAATTTTGTAACATCAAAGACAGTAGTTGGAGATCCTATTTATTTGGGAGATTTAATAATATTGCCTTTGGTAGATGTTTCTTTTGGGGTTGGTGCTGTTTCTAGAAAAAAAGAAGAAAAAGAAAAAGTCTCAGGCGGTGCTGAAGGTGGTGGACTTGGTGCAAAAGTAATGCCATCTGCTGTTATTGTTATTAACCAAAAAACTTCCGATGTACAGCTTGTAAATGTAAAAAATCAAGATGCACTAGGAAAAGTAATAGATATGATACCAGGGATTTTCTCTAAAATTTCTGATAACATAAACAACAAAAAACAAAGTAAAGAAGAAAAAGAAAATGAAATAATGAAAGCAATACTGGAAAACAATAAAGATATAAAAGAAGAAATCTAACAAGTCGATTTTTTGATAAAAATATTAAAAATATGATATAATTCTAATATCTAAAAAACAACTCAAAATATTTTTATATTTTGAGTTGTAAATTTTATAATTTTACATAGAAGGGAACAATATGTATTTCAAAGATAAAATTAAATATTCTGTTTTAGACCTTGTACCTATTGCACAAGGCAGTAATATTAAAAAAGCACTTATTGAATCTGTAGAACTTGCAAAATATACTGAAAAATTAGGTTTTTTTAGATATTGGGTAGCAGAACATCATAGTATGCCTGGTATTGGAAGTGCAGCAACATCTATTGTAATGAATCATATAGCATCTAATACAAAAACAATACGTATAGGTGCAGGTGGTATAATGTTACCAAATCATGCTCCTCTTATTATAGCAGAGCAATTTGGAACGCTAGATGCATTACATCCAAATAGAATAGATTTGGGACTTGGCAGGGCACCAGGTACAAATCCTGAGACAATGCTTGCAATAAGAGGAGATGCCAAAAAAAACGGAAATGATTTTCCAGAAAAATTATCAGAGCTTAGAGCTTTTTTTGCTGGAAATCCTATATATAATGAAGTTCGTGCAATCCCAGGTGAAAATACAAATATTCCTATATGGCTTTTAGGTTCTAGTGATTTTAGTGCTATTTTAGCTGGTAAACTAGGACTACCTTTTGCTTTTGCGAGCCATTTTTCACCAAACAATACTAATATAGCTTTAAAATACTATTATGATAATTTTAAACCTGGAGTTTTAGAAGAACCTCATACTATGGTAGCTATAAATGTATTTGCAGCAAATACAAAAAAAGAAGCAGAACGAATATCTACAAGTTCCAAACAACAATTTTTAAGCCTAATAAGAAATAAACCAGCATTATTACCACCACCAGTAGACAACATGGATGAAATATGGTCTGAACATGAAAAATTGATTGTACAAAGTCAATTGAAAAATACAATAATAGGTGATGAAAACACCATCAAATCGAAAATACAAGAATTTATAAATATGACTAAAGCAAATGAGATTATTATAGTTTCTAGTGCTTTTGATATAAAAGATAGGCTAAATTCTTATAAAATAATAGCACAAGCAATGAATATTCGTGATTAACTTATAGGTATACAAATGTTTATGAATGTAATAGATATACAGAAAAACAGTATTGCTTTTAGTAGATTTTTTAAAGGTAAACTTCAAAACAATCAAAGCACTCAATTTGAAAATTTTGATTATCTAAAAAATATTTTAAAATCTAAAAAATCGCTAATTTTTAGCAAAAATATACTTATTTTAGATATAGAGGCACTTTATAAATTTATGACATATCCTAAAGTAAGAGAAAAAGAATTAAAATTGATTATTAAAAATTCTTTGGAAGATATATTTCCTATAAATATTCTTGACTATACAATATCTTACAGAATACTTGAAACTCTAGACAAAAATATAAATGTACTTTTTTGTGCTTTAAAAACAGAAATGATTAATAAATATATGAGCTTGTTTAAAGGAATTACTGTACACTATTTAGATTTAAGACAAAATTTTTCGAATATTTTTTTGGGTAACTTAGATAAAGGTAATATTACGAATGTTACTTTAAATACTAATCTTGAAGATTTAGAAGAAGTAAATATTAATTTCATAGAAAATGGTATTTTAAAGTTTATAGTTAAATCTGACTATACAAATTTAGATAGAATATTTAGCCCATATATATCTATATATGGACAAATATCTATTGAAAAAGCATATATACAAAAAGGTACTGATGAAATTTTAATTAACTATATAAAAAATCACGGTGTAGAAATAATATTTTATGATGATTTATTCAAAAATTTTGAAATTCCAAGAAATATAGATAAAATTTGGGGTTAATTTTAATAGTTATAGAAAGAAATTTAATATTATGCTATAATTATAGCATAATATTAAATTTAGTATTGAAAAATATACATATTTATTTTATAATGAGGAGAGATTATGTCTGATTTTGTAGGGATATTAATTGCAGCAGGTAATGGCACACGTATGAAGTCTAAAAAACCAAAGATGTTGCATAAAATATTTGACATAACGATGATAAAACATAGTGCTAGTACGCTTATATCAGCAGGAGCTTCTAGTATTATTATAATAGTTGGTCATAAAAGAGATATGGTAATAGAAGAAATAAAATCTTGGGATTTTAATATTCCTATTTCTATTGCTATACAAGAAGAACAATTAGGTACAGGGCATGCTGCAAAAATGGCTATACCATTTTTACAAAATGAAAAAGAAAATATAGTTATTATGTATGGAGATACACCACTTATACAAAGCAAAACTGTAAGATTTTTAGTAGACAATCATTCAAATAATGATAGAGATTTAACTATAATGTCTACTACTGTACCTGATTCTACTGGCTATGGTAGAATCATAAGAGAATCTTCTAAAAATATGACAAAAATAGTAGAAGAAAAAGATGCATTACCAGAAGAAAAAGAAATAAAAGAAATAAATCCGGGTCTTTATTGTTTTAATTCAGACAGCTTTAAATCTTCTATAAAAAAAATTAAAAATGATAATGCAAATAATGAATACTACATAACAGATACAATAGAAATTCTTATTAGTCTGGGATGTAAAGTAGATGCAGTTTTATCGGAGAATTATAGAGAGTTTATAGGTATTAATGACAAAATACAACTTAGTAATGCAACAAAAATAATGCAAAAACGCATAAACGAAAAACATATGCTAAATGGTGTAATATTGATAGATGAAAGAACAACATATATAAGTCCAAATGTTGAAATTTCAGAAGATGTAACGATATATCCAAACACTATATTAAATGGAAATACAAAAATCGAAAATGATTGCATTATAGGACCAAATGTAAATATACAAAATTCTATTATTGGTGAATTTTCTAAAATTCAAAACTCTACAATATTAGATTCCATTGTTGGAGATAATAATCAAATAGGACCATATGCTTATATACGTCCAAATTCTAAACTTGGAAACAATATAAAAATAGGAAATTTTGTTGAAGTTAAAAATAGTATAATAGAAGATAATTCTAAAGCATCGCACCTTACATATGTAGGAGATGCTGTAGTTGGTAAAAATGTAAATCTTGGCTGTGGTGTCATTACAGTTAATTATGATGGAAAAAATAAACATAAAACTACAATAAAAGATGGTGCTTTTGTCGGTTGTAATGCGAATTTAATAGCACCTGTAATACTAGAAGAAGACTCTTTTGTTGCAGCAGGTACAACAGTAACAAAAAAAGTAGATACCAAATCTCTAGCAATAGGGAGAACTAAACAATCAAATATACAAAATTGGGTAAAATAAACCATTTTGGGCTTTGAAAAACGGAGGATAAAAATGAAAGACTCTGGTAACTGCAGAGATATAAGGATTTTTACTTGTAATTCAAATAGACCACTTGCTGAAAAAATAGTGAAAAAGCTAGATGGTATCATAAAATCATATGAGGAAAGTTTTGAGTGTGAAAAAATTAAAGATATAACTCTTGGAAAATCGGATGTTAGTCGTTTTCAAGATGGAGAAATTTCACTAAAAATACATGAGAGTATACGTGAATGTGATGTTTATCTAATCCAGTCTACTTCAAATCCTGTTAATGATAATTTGATGGAGCTTCTTATTATGATAGATGCTGTTAAAAGAGCTTCAGCAAAACGTATTACTGCTGTTATTCCATATTATGGTTATGCTCGTCAAGATAGAAAAGTAAGAGCTAGAGACCCTATTAGTGCAAAACTCGTTTCAAATCTACTTACATCTGCAGGGGCAGATAGAATACTTACAATGGATTTACATTCTGCACAAATACAAGGTTTTTTTGATATTCCATTAGATAATTTACGTGGAATGCCTCTATTTTCTCATTATTACAAAAATAAATTTGACAATTTTGATGATATTATAGTTGTTTCTCCAGACTTGGGTTCTGTTTCTAGAAGTCGTGCTTTAGCAGAAAAACTAAATGTAAACTTGGCTATAATAGACAAACGTAGACCAAAAGATGATGTAACAGAAGTTGTAAATATAATTGGTAAAGTAAAAGGGAAGAAAGCAATAATAATAGATGATGAAATAGATACAGGAGGTTCTATAATAAATGCTTCGAATGCTTTAATAGAAAAAGGTGTTACAGATGTGTATGTTTGCTGTACACATGGGAAATTTTCTGGCAATGCCATAGAAAAAATAGAAAAATCTGGCATTTCAGAAATTGTAACACTTGATACAATAAATGTAGATACTAAAAATTCAGAAAAATTAAAAATTTTGAGTGTAGATGAAATGTTTGCTCTTGCAATTTATCGTATACATGGTGGCATGTCTGTTTCCGACCTTTTTGAATAATGTATTTAATAGTAGGGCTTGGCAACCCTGGAGATGCTTTTAAATGGACCAGACATAACGTAGGTTTTGAATTGATAGAAAAACTTGCGTTTGATAATAATATATCTTCTTATAAATTAAAACATAAAGCTATTATTTATGAGGGAAAAATATCAGAAAAAAAAGTTTTATTTGTAAAGCCTATCACTTACATGAATCTCTCTGGAGAAAGTGTAATTCAGATTTGCAAATATTATGAAATACCAATTGAAAATATAATAATAGTACATGATGAAATAGCACTGAACGTAGGAACTATAAAAATAAAATATGGTGGTAGTTCGGGCGGTCATAATGGTATTTCTAGTATTATAAATTCTTTGAAAACAAATTATTTTTTAAGGTTACGAATTGGGGTTGGTTCAAAACCTAAAGATTTTAATCTGAGTGATTACGTACTATCAAAGTTTTTAAAAGAAGAACATGGATTGCTTTTGGAGTCTTTAGATAAAGCAACGGAAGCTATACGACATATATTGATTAAAGGTAAAGATTCTGCAATGAATTTATATAATAAAAAAACTACAGAGATATAATCTCTGTAGTTTTTTTATTATTCATATGAAACAGAAATTCTTTCTAGTATTTCTGGCAACATATTTTGATTTATTTTTTTAAGGTGTAACTTATCGAATATTTTTTCTACTACTAAATTGTCTAAATCGTATATATATGATATTTGATTTGAAGTATATGTATCAGGGCAACCACATTCTACTTCTCTTCTATATAGTTGACATATATATGAACTTCCATTTATCATTATTTCTAAAAAATTATCACGATTAATTTTTTTTATTTTTCTTAATTTCATTAAATTTTTTATTTCTTCTTCTGTTATGTATAATAATTCTGATATTTCTTTTATATCTAATTCTTCTTCATTTTTTAAATAAATATCTATATCTCCAAATTTCGGAGAAATTTTCATTTTATAAAACTCAAAAAAAGTTTTAAAATATTTATAATATACTTCTCTCATAAAATCTCCTAAATTTTTATTACTCCTAGAATGATAATTTGTTACTTTTCAAGTATAGCATATATTTTTGTTTTTTTCTATATGAAATACAAGGTCTTTTTTATTATTTTTGTATTTTAAGATTCGTGATGGAGTATATGAGATGGTCTTGATAATAATTTATTCCATCAGGCTTGACAAAGCATATTTTTTTAATATATAATGTTCATTATGGTTATTGATATATCAAGACTCACAAACAATAAACCTATAAAAATAAATTCACAAATGACAATAGGTTCTATAGGTTTAAATTTAGAAAAATCAAATCCAGTATTAGATATAAAGGGTAATATTTCAAAACAAGATAATATTTTTTTTATAAATGTTCGTGTTAGTTCTATTTTATCTTTTTTATGTGATTTTTGTCTAAAACCTTTAGATTTTAAAGTAGATTTTTCTATAGATGAAAAATTTATAAAAAAAATTGGAGAAGATAAAAAAAAAGTAGATAAAGAAATTTCTGAAAATGATATTTTATGGATAGATGAAAATTCTATATCTATTACTCCACTATGTATTGCAAATATATTAGAATGTGTACCTATGCAAACTTTATGTAATAAAAATTGTAAGGGTATGTGTTATATTTGTGGTACAAATTTAAATGATGATAGTTGTACTTGTAAACAAGAAAAAAATACAGATTCTAGATTTGATATTTTAAAGTCTTTAAAATTTCAAAACAATTAATACATTGTACTATTCTATTCATTGATGCAATAAAAGTGGATTGAAAATAAATAGGAGGTTACAAAAATGATAGGTCCAAAAGGAAAAGTTTCAAGGTCTAGAAGTCGTATGAAAACTGCATCTGCATGGAAAGTTGCAGTCCCTACACTTTCTTCTTGTAGTAAATGTGGAGAGTTAAAACCTCCTCACGTAGCTTGCAAAAGCTGTGGTTCTTACAAAAAACAAACTGTTTTAAATATTAATGCATAAAAAAAGAGGATTATAGCCTCTTTTTTTTATATTTTAAATTTAAATTTTTGTACTTATAAGTTTAGAAATTCCTTCGTCCATTGTTACTCCATATATCTCGTTTGCAACTTCCATAGTTAATCTTTTATGAGTTATTATTATAAATTGTATAGAGCCATGAATTTTTTTTATATAATTTGCAAATTTCAAATTATTTGCATAATCAAGTGGGGCTTCTATTTCATCTAGTAAAATAAAAGGAGATGGTCTCGTTTTCAATATAGAAAATAATAAAGATATGGATGTTAATGTTTTCTCTCCAAGGGACATTAAATTTATATTTATTATTTTTTTTCCTGGTGGTCTTGCAACTATTTCTATAGATGAATTTAAAATATCATCTTTATTTGATAATTTTAAACATGCTTCGCCACCTTCAAACATTTCTTTGAAAATTGTATCGAAATCTTTAGAAATATTCTCTATACCAACATGGAATGATATTTCCATTTCTTTTGTCAAATCTTCTATTATTTTTTTTAATTTGTCTATTGTTTCTTCTATATCGTTTTTTTGAGTCTCTAAAAATTCCCATCTCTCTTTAACTTTCGAATATTCTTCTATCGATTCTAGACTAATTGGTCCTAACTCTTTTATTTTATTTTTTATATCACTTTCTTTATTTTTCAAATTTTCTGTACTTAAATTTAACTTTTCATAGTTTTGTGCTGTATTATACGTTATCTCATATTCATCCCAAATATTATTGTACAATAATATTCTTTTTTCTTGCAAAGTTTCTATTTTATATGTAAGCCTTTGCTGTTCCGATTGTATATCATAAAAAATTTGATTGTTATCTTTTCTTTCTTTTTCTATGGATAATAAAGAGTCTTGAAACTCCTTTTTATCTATTTCTAATTTTTTTAGGTTTTCTTCTAAAATTTTGTTTTGTTTTATTATTTCTTTTATTTGAAAATCTATTTCGTCTATTTCTATTTCTTTTTTTGCGTTTTTCTCTTTTAACGTATTTATTTTTTCTATAATTTCTTTATCTTTATTTTCTTCTGAATTTTTCATACTATTTTCTAGTAATTTCTTGTTGAAATCTAAATGTTGATATATAGAATTTAACTCTATCTTTATATTTGTTATATTGTTTATAAAAATATCTCTTTCTATTTTTAATCTTTCTAAAGTTTCTTTTATGCTTTCATTTTCTTTTGATATTTTTTTAGTTTTTTGAAAAATTGAATTTATTTTAGTTTTAATTTCAGATATTTCTTTAGATTTTGAGCTTGATACAATACCACCAGTCATTGCCCCTGTTTTACTTATTATATCTCCTTCTAGTGTTATTATCTTATAATTTGTTTTTATCTCTATAGAATTATCTAAATTGTCTGTTATTATAACATCACCTATTAATACATTTATTATATCAAAAAACGATTTATCATATGTTATAAGTTCGCTAGCTTTACCCAAAACATGTGTGCTTTTTGGTATAGGATTTTTGTTTTCTCTATATTTTATATTAGAAACTGGTAAAAATGTTGCACGACCAGATTTTGTTTTTTTTAAATATTCTATTGCTTTTTTTGCATCTTCTTGTGAATATGTTACAATATAATTTACAGCTCCCCCAAGACTTATGTCTATTGCTATTTTTAAATGTTCTGTTACATTTATTAAATTTCCTATTGTATCTATTATTCCTTTTATTTCACCAGTTTTTTTTGCGTTTAAAATAGAATGAACTGCTTTTGTGTAATTATTTTGTAAAAAATTTAGTCTATACTCTTCTTTTGTATACTCATTTTCTAAAAATTCTATTGTTTTTATATTTTCTAAATTATTTTGTAGTTTTTTTTCTAAATCATCTTTTATTTTTTTCTTGTTTGTTAAATCTTTGTTAAGGCTATAATCTGTTAATGTATATTTTTCTATTTCTTTTGAACTATCTGTTTGTTTTTTTTTAATATGTTTTATCTCATTTTCAAAATTTTCTATTGTTTCAAGCTGATTTTTTATTTGCTCTTTATATAACGGTATTTTGGCTTCTTTTTCACTCAAAGATAATTTGTTATTTAGAATGTTTTTTCCTATATCTTCTGATTTTTTGAATATTTCTAATATTTTTGATTTTAATGTTTCTATTATCAAATCATTTTTATTTGTTTCCTCCTCTTCTTCTTTAATCTGAGAATTAATTATATTTAAACTTTCATGTAGTTTATCTAAATCTTTTGTTATTTTTTCATTTTCATTTAGAAATAAATTAACTTTTAGGATTTTTAATTGTTCATTTAATTTTAAAAATTCTTTAGCCTTTTTGCTGGAAATCTCTAATTTTGGTAAATTAGACTCTACTTCAAAAATAATATCTTTTAGCCTTTGTAAATTTTCTTCTTCTTTTTCAATTTTTGAAATAGTTAAATCTTTTCTCGCCTTATGTTTATTTATTCCAGTTGCTTCTTCAAAAATATATTTTCTTTGGTTGTTTTGTAGTAGTTGTTCTACATCTCCTTGACCTATTATAGAATACCCATCTTTTCCTATACCAGTATCCATAAAAAGTTCTGTTATATCTTTTAATCTACAAGTAGAACCGTTTATTTGGTATTCACTTTCTCCAGATCTATATACTTTTCTTGTGATAATTATTTCATTAAAAGGTATTTTAAATTTTGAATTTTCATTGTCCAAAACTAAAGAAACAGAGGCAAGCCCTAAAGGTTTTGTATTTTTACCACCAGAGAAAATAATATCTTCCATTTTTGTACCACGTAGATTTTTAGCATTTTGTTCTCCCAGCACCCATCTTATGGAATCTACTATATTACTTTTTCCACTACCATTTGGACCAACTATTGCTGTTATTCCATTTGATAATGTTAACTTTGTTTTTTCTTTAAAAGATTTAAATCCTAATATTTCAATTCTTTTAAGATACATTTTTTCTCCACGTTTTTTTATTTGTTACAAAATCTATTTTATATTATTATAGAAATAGTTTATAACAAAATGCGTTAAATATCAAATAAAGAAATTGCTACACCCACATTTCGAACTTACTAAAAATTATATATATTGAATTATTTATGTTATTTTGTATGTTTTCGAAGAACGATATTGTTGCAATAATCTTTTTATGTATCTTATTTATTCTTTATAGACTCAAACAACCTTTTGATTTCTCTATATCAAAAGGCTGTTTATCTTCAATATGAAATAATTACCACAGGGGTGATTGTTTTTTTATTTTTATAATTAATTTCTTTTCTTTTGCAAGAAATTAGGTATATCGAAATGTGGTTGGTCTTGTACTAAATCTTTAATAGGTGCTAAATTTGGTCTTGCTCTTTCTTCCGATATAGCAATTTCTGAATGTATGTTGTTTCTTGTTACTTGTCTTTGCATTATTTCTGGTTCTTCTAAAGGCATTTTTGTAAACTCTGGTAAGTAAGAATCAGCTTCAAGACCTGTAGCAATAACAGTTATTACAACTTCATCTTTTAAATCGTCATTTATTGATGTACCCAAAATTATTTCTGCATCTGGGTCTGTTCCTTCAGATATTATATTTGTTGCAATAGATGTTTCTAATAAGCCAAGGCTAGAATCCCCAGCTATACTAATAAGTATATTTTTAGCACCTCGCATTGTAGTTTCAAGTAATGGACTCTCTATGGCTTCTTTGGCTGCTTTTTCTGCTTTATTTTTTCCATTTCCACGACCAACGCCCATATGTGCTATACCTTTGTTTAGCATTGTGGTTTTTACATCTGCAAAGTCAAGATTAATAACACCGGCTTTTAATATTAGGCTTGCTATACCTTCCACACCCTGTTGTAATACTTCGTCCGCTTTTTTAAAACTTTCTTTAAGAGATGTATCTTTTTCTATTACATCTAAAAGTCTTTGGTTTGGTATAACTATTAAAGTGTCTACAGATTTTTTTAATTCCTCTATACCATCTAAGGCGTTTTTCATACGTTTTTTACCTTCAAATATAAAAGGTTTTGTAACGACTCCAACAGTAAGTATACCCTGTTCTTTTGCGAGAGATGCTATAACAGGAGCAGCACCAGTACCTGTTCCACCACCCATACCAGCAGTTATAAATACCATGTCTGCACCACTAATAGCTTGATTTATTTCATCTATTGTTTCTTGTGCACTTTTTTTACCTACTTCGGGGTTTCCACCTGCTCCGAGTCCACGTGTTAATTTTTCACCGAGTTGTATACGAACTGGTGCGGAGCTTAGCTCCAATACTTGATGGTCTGTATTTGCAGCTATAAAATCTATAAATTCTACATTGTCTTCTATCATTCTGTTTACAGCATTATTTCCACCACCACCAACACCAATAACTTTTATTTTTGCATTATTTAATTGAACATTTGTAATATCTATCAAAATTTGCCTCCTATGTAATTCTAATATTACTCTTTTTGGTTTTTTAAATTTTTTATTTTTATCAAGAGAAAAATCAGTTTTTATTTTTAACAATATCGTAAACCGCTAAATTGACTTTTATAAAACATAATACATCATAATATTACTTAGTATAAACTTAACGTTTTATTATGTCAATATACTAAAAATCCAATTTTTATTTATATCTGTAATATCAAGTGTTCCGCCTACATTTTTATATGCAGATAAACTAGGTTTTATTGACAAGAATATTCGTATTTTTTCGTTTAAATTTGTATAATCTCCAAATTTTACATTTATATTTTCATATGTTAAATTTATATTTTCGGTACTCTGTATTATTAAATTTATATTTTCGTTATCTATTTTGTATATATTGAAAATATTAGATATTTTTTTTATTATTTTAAAAATATCATCGTCTATATTTATTATTTCACCATAAGTGAATATTATATTTCCCATATCAATAATAGGTATATTTTCTATTCTGCTATTAGATGGAAATATTATTTTATATCTATCTACAGCTATATAATTATTTTCACTTATTATTTGTGCTATGGCTACTCTCTCAGTTATTTGTATATTTATCTCACGTGTAAGAAAGTTTCTAGAAATATCTACTTTATAAACAAAAGGATTTTTGTAAATATAGTCTTTGATAGGATTTATTCTAATTAAAAAAATATTTCTATCACGATTTATATTATTTAATATTTCATTGTCTAAAATATTAGTATTCCCATATATATTAATATTCTGTATATTAAAAAAATCCGACAAAAAAATCAAAATAACAATACTAAGAAATAATAATATTTTTATTATATTTCGCATTAATTATCCCCCAGTTATATTACTACTCTGTGTCAACAAAGTATTAGTTTTTGAATATTATATACAATCAGCTTTATAATTAAAAGGGGGATTATGGTGTTTTTTGGAGAATATGATTTTAAAGAAAAAAATGCAAAAGATACATACATATTTAAAAATGATAAAGTAAGATTTAAAGGAGATGATGGGTTTTCTGTAAAAATAAATGGTAAAAATTATGCTATAATTTTCACAGGTGAAATATACAATAGAAATAATATAAAAAAAGAACTTAATTTAAGAGGATTTAGCCCAAAAACAGATTCCGAGCTTCTTCTTTTATGTTATTATGCTTCGGGATTGGAGTTTATAAATAAATTAGATGGTGTATTTTCTTTTGCTATATATGATGATGAGCAGAAAACATTATTACTTGCACGGGATCACTTGGGTGTTATGCCTCTTTTTTATACATTTGAAAATGGATTTTCTTTTTCTAGTAATTTAGATTGTCTTATACAAAAAGAAGAAAAAATAGGAATAGATTCTTTGCGTGAAATTTTCGGAATAGGACCAGCAAGAACTCCAGGTACTACGGCTTTTAAACATATAAAAGAAATATTACCGGGTAGTTATGCACACTTTATATCAGGAGTATTCTCAGAGGAAAAATATTTTAAGCTTACACCAAATATTCATATAGATGATTTTGAAACAACGATTGAAAAAATTAAATATATGGTTACAAATTCTATACAAAATAAAATAAATAGTGATACTTGTTCTCTTCTATCTGGAGGAATAGATTCTACAATTGTTACAACTGTTGCAAATAATTATTCTAAGTCCAATTTTGATACAAAAATTTCTACATTTTCATTTGATTATGTTGATAATAAAAAATATTTTGTCTCTGGAGATTTTCAACCTGGAGAAGATAGACCTTTTGTAGAAATAGTATCTAAAAAACTTGAAACAGAGCATACATTTTTAGAAATAGGTATAGATGACCTTATTTCTTATTTGTACAAAGCAGTAGATGCAAAGGCATTGCCCGGTATGGGAGATATAGATTCATCACTTTTGTTTTTCTTAGAAAAAATAAAACAAGGTTATAGTTCTTTTTTAACAGGAGAGGGAGCAGACGAAGTTTTTGGAGGTTATCCTTGGTTTATAAGAGAAGATTTAATAAATTCTAATTCTTTTCCTTGGTCAAATAACATTCACTATAGAACATTTTTTATAGATGATGAAGTAAAGAATAAATTAGATTTAAAAGAATATACAGAACATAAATATAGACAATCACTAAACAACTCACCAAGCATTTTTTCTGAATCTCCAGAAGAAAAAAGACTAAGAGATATATATTATTTAAATACTCAATGGTTTATGCAAACTTTAATAGAGAGAACACAGCGAATATCTAAATATCTAAATATAATACCAAGAATGCCGTATGCCAATGCCGAACTAGTACAATATGTATACAACATACCATGGTATATAAAAACAAAAGACAATGTTACAAAATATACTTTACGAAAAGCTTTTGAAAATACAGTACCAAAAGAAATAGTTTATAGAAAAAAGAGTCCTTTTCCAAAAACTTATAATCCAAAATATACAGAGGAACTACTTAAAATATTTAGAAAAGATGTATTAAATAAAAATTCTGCACTATATCCGCTACTAAATATAGAAATAGTAAATAATATAGAGAAAGAACATACTAAACCTTGGTTTGGACAATTAATGCAAGGTCCTCAACAACTTGCATATCTTATACAAATAAATTATTGGATAGAAAAGTACAATATAAGTATAAAAATTTAATTTTAGACAAATATATATTATAAATTTCTAGAAAAATATGTTGCAAAATGGATTGTAAATTAGTTTTTTATGTGATAAAATGTATTTATTAAACAAAATACACTTTTTGAAATACTAAAGTGAAAAAAATTCAAATAGATACATAAGAAAGGATATACGAAAATGACTTTGCAAGATAGACTTATAAAAGAATTACTTCTAGAAAATTTATTTACGCTTACTACCAATCGTCGAATAAAGGAGGTTATAAAGTTAAAACAAAGTTTTATAGATTTTATAGATAAAAATGAAGATACTAGGTCGGACGTTGAACTTCGTGATGGTTTACGTGTAGTTAAACTTTGCGAGGGTGAAGCCAGACGTACAGATTTTAGCAAATTATGCAAAATGGCAGAACCTATGATAAATAGGCTTATGGCTTTAGAAACTTGGAACGCTAGAGATTTAGAATTTGGAGCTGTATGTATATTATATACAAAAACAGTTAAACAAGCTGAATTTTTCTATAGAAAGAGTTTAAAAGAACTTGAAAAATATAAGCCAGAGTAATATGTACTAGATTTTATATATTATTGATGTCCATATAAATTAGAATAATCAAAAAGATAAAATTACCCATGACCAAACATCATGGGTTTTGTTTTTAATAATTAGACCTCCTCGGAAACTAAAAACCATGTTCAAAATTAATAATGCCACAAATAAGAGACATTCTTAGATTAAAACGTTTAAGACGATTAAGATAAGTATTAGAAACACATTTAAAAACTTTGATTTTAGCAATTATGTTTTCTATAAAAATACGTT
>WRGD01000127.1 GCA_009787355.1 Defluviitaleaceae bacterium
TATACGAAACAATGTTACAGACAATTTTAATATGCTATTATCAAGACCTGAATTTGCTAGTGTTAGGCAGTGGAAAAATAATATATTAAATATTTTACAACCTTAAATAAAATAGCCTTTTGAATTTTCAAAAGGCTATTTTTTACACATTATTTTTGCACTAAAAAGAACAGTAGCAGGGGCAACAAGAATTATAGCAGAAGAAGAGGCAATAGCACGAAGTATTTCTATAGATATATCTGTTCTATTTATAGCAACAAAAACATCTACACCTGTTACACTGAACAATAGTAGTTGTATAAAAAAAGCTCCTGTAAATGCAAGTATAAGCGTATTCGCAGAGCTACCTATTATATCACGCCCAACTTTCATACCAGATATAAAAAGATATTTGAAATTTGTTTTTGGGTTACTAATACTTATTTCATAAGTTGAAGATGCTAATGATACAGCAACATCCATAATACCACCTATAGAGGCAATTAAAATAGAAGCAAATAAAAGTTCGGATGCCGTAGTAGCAAAACCTGCTATTACAAGTACATCTATTTGAGATACATTAAATCCAGTTATATTTAGAAAAAAAGAAATAATATAATACGAAATAGCATAAGATAAAATGCCCATAACACTTCCTACAGATGCTGCTACAGTTTTTTTACCAAAACCCATAATACTTATTATAGAAACAACAATAATTACAATAGAAATAAAAATAGTAGAAATAATAGGAGATGTTCCATTTACTATAATAGGTAACAGCCAAAAAATTATACAAAAAAATGTAAATACTAAGCTAAAAGCTGAACGAATACCAGATTTTCCGAAAACAAGTGCTAAAAGCCCTAAAAAACCTATGATAACTATCCATATACCTATAGTTCTATCATAACTTTGTATATGAGAAAAATAATTATGTCCATCGGCATTGTCGAAAAAAACAAGCACCCTTTGCCCTACAACACCAAAAACAGAGTGTTCTATAGGAAATAATAAATTATTTACTTCTACTATTTCCCCACGTCTAGTACCTTGCAATAATCTTACTAATAATGTTTGTTGACCTACTCTTGCACCTGCTTCATTTATACTTGTATTATCTTCTATTATTTCTATAATACGTCCAGATAAAAAGGTTGTATTACTATATCTATCACCCATATTCCAATAATTAGAATTGTATCCATACCAAAACATAAAAAACATACTAAGTATACATAAACTAAAAAATATACTGTTTTTATTAAACAAATTTTTATAAGAGATTTTTGTAATTTTTCCCATTTTTATGCTCCTGCATTATCCGAATTTTTCATTTTATTCAAAAAACTTAGCTCCAAGAATAGCAGCCACTGGTATTGTTATAAGTAATCCAAAAGCTGCCGACACTACTTTTATCACTTCTACAGCTATAAAATCTAAATTTATTATACGTAAAAAAGGAAAATCGAAAAGTATAATAAGCATGAAACCAACAAGAGAAGAACCAAATAAAGCAAGGATTAGTGTACTTGCATTTGCACCTATTATATCTCCACCGTATGTTATTCCACTTTTAAATATTTCTTTTTTTGATATTTTGCTATACTCTTTAAGTTGGAACAAATGAGATGTTACGGAAATAGAAGTATCAAGCATAGCCCCAGAGCTTGCGATTATTATTACAGCAAAAAACAATTCCCTTATATCTATTGTGATACCTGAAGGTGTGTGGTACATTACTTGTCTTGCATCTTCTAAATTTATTCCGGATATGTTCGTCATATTACTTAAAATAACGCTTATAAAAATGGCAGTAATAAGCCCAGTCCATGTACTAATAATAGCAACAGCTGATTTTTTACCAAAACCACTAGAAAAAAATATATTAAAACTAGTTGTTAAGAAAGCTGTAATAATAGAGTAAAAAACAGGAGAACCTCCCAAAAGTATTCTATCTATCATAAAAAATATAACAACAATAAAAGTAAAAAGAAGAGATATAACAGAGGTATATCCTTTTTTTATATTGATAAGTATAATAGCAAGGCATAACAAAATAAAAGCTGTAATAATAACAGTAAAACGATTGTTGCCGTATATTGATATATCATGAAAAGTTATATATTCTAAACCATCTGTTATAGAAACAAGTATTTCTTGTCCACTTTGAAGTATTATATTATGAAACCTTGTTATTCTATTTTCTGCTTCTGTAAATTGTCCTTTATGGTTCCCAGAGAGTATTTCTAGCATTACTCTCTGGGAGCCTATATATATATTTGGTATATAGAAATCTTCTTGTAAGTTTTCGCCTAGTATGTCATGCACAATTGCACGTTCTACTAAAAAATCGCTTTGTAAATTTATATTGTCAAAACTATTGTTTAAAATTATGAATATACAGAAAAAAATAGCAAATATAAAAAGTAATATATGTGCTAAAAAATTCTTGGATTTTAATTTTGTAGATATTATTTTTTTTGAATTTTTTTTATTTGTTTTCATAAACTATCTTTATAAAATCTTCAGTTTTAGTTTCCATTGCTTTAAATTCTTTCTATTATCGTTTTTGTAGATTCTATTTTCTTGCTAATATATGTTACCATATCTTTTATTACTAACTTTTGCAACCCTTTTATTAGTGTTTGCATTGTTTCAAAATCTGGTTGATTTGTGGAGGTGGTTGGTAGTAATATGTTTAATTCGTCGGCATCTTTTGGATAAAAATTTCTACCATAGTGAAATTGTCCTGAAAAATATGATGTTTTGTGTACCGAAGTAGTTATAAAAATTGTTGCATATTTGGGTATGTTTTCTGTATGCACAACTGCTATATGGTCATCAGCACCGTATTTATAATTACGATATTTTGCCGAACCAAACATATCTATAGTAATTGTATTTTCATTGAATATGTGTACATCATTACTAATAAATGCTGATATACCTGTATCTTTTTCGCCTGCTGTTACAAATGGTAAATCGCCTTTTATTCTATCATCACTTTTTAATCTTTTACCTCTTGTAGCTTTTCCAAAAAGTTTTTCAAGGTTAAACTCTTTCCAATTTAAGACGTTAGTCGCACCATGTTCATTTTCTACAAATAAGTCAAGTACATTTTTCTCCTGTTTAGTAAGTTCTGTATCTGTTAAATTTGTAGTCTGTAAATATTCTTCGACTTCTCGAAGGCGATATGCCTCGAGAAGTGTTATGAAGCGTTCCATGAAAGTATAGTTGGGGGTGCCACTGGCGGTTATTGGGAGGGTTAGTACGAAATCTTTAATTTTTTTATACGAACACATATTTTCATAACCAAACAAACTACTAAAATATTTCATTCTTGATACAACAAAGTTACCAATTTTATTATTTATTTCAATTTTGGGTATAAGGCTAAAAACTCTAGCGTGTGTTACTAGTTTATATTTGTGTTGTCTAAAAAATACATCTCCAAACATATCTACTGTTATTGTATTTTTATTAAATAATTTTGCTTTTATATCAGTTTTCCCTAAAACACCGTTATTTGTTAGTCCAGCCGTTATTACATAATCGCCTTTACCATTTATATGTTTGTTTTGTATATCAAAATCTCCGTTTTCGTTATCAAACAAATCACCAATTCTAAACTCCGCCCATTGCACGTTTTTAAGTTCCTTATGCAATGGGTCATTTACTTTTTTTCTTCTTCCTCATCTACTGGCTGACCTTTTAATATATTAGATACTTCCCAAGAAAGATAATCCGCCACTGTCTTTTTAAAATCTGCGAGTTTAGGCTTTGTATCTGTTGGTGCATTTTGGTTCCAATCCTTGCCACTTTGTGGGTCTATATGCCCTTCGTAATATTCTTTTTCTGTAAATATGTTTAGCTTGTGTTTACCAAACCTCACTAGGTTTACTACTTCTTCGTATCTTTCTTTTGCTTTATCTGTATCTTGTAGGTTTAGGCTCGCTTTACTTTTCTTTCTTGATCTTCTTGTATAACCATCGTTTGTAAAGTCTATAAATTTTACTATATTGTCCTTATGGTGTGGTTCGCCTACTTTAAACACGTATATGTTTGTTTGTACGCTACTTTTACCTATGAATATATCTATTGGCATTTTTATACTAGCGATAAGTGAGTGTTTTTTTAGTATGCTTTTGTTTTGTTCTATTGCTTTTCCACTTCCTGCACTGTTTTGTATTATTATAGCTCCGTATCCTTTTTGCATTTTATGTAAGGCTGCTTCTACAAATACCATTCCGTTGCCTGTTGCACTATATGGTGGGTTTAGTACAAATGCTGTTGCTGGATAATCTTTAGCATCCCATTTTAGGCTGTCTTCGTTTATTATGTTGCTACTACCATCACCCATTAGTATCATATTAAGTATTGCTAACATATAAATACTTGGCAAAATTTCAAGCCCTAACAATTGGTTTGCTTTTATATGTGCTTCTTTTTGTTTTAACTCTTCTGGGCTTGTTATTTTTTCTTTTGCATCGTTTAACATTTCATTCATAGCCGCAATCAATAGCCCAGCACTACCTGTAGCATAATCCCAAACGTAGCTATCTTTATTTACACCTGAAAGTTTTACAAGCAAATCGGCAACATATCTTGGAGTTAATACAACATCGTTCAGCTTGTCTTGTGTAAAACCTAACCAACTATACATTTCGTTGAATAGTTTACCTGTAAAATCTGTTGTTAAGCCTATTTTGTAGTAATATCCCAGCTCGTCTACTATTTTTGTAAATACTCTTTTTAGTTGTGTTTCACCGTTTGTTACTTGGTTTATGTTTTCTACTAATATTGTGTTTTGCAGACTTCTTATTATTAAGTTTTGTTTTTCCTTTGGTATTTGCTTTTCTTCTAAGAAATTTTCTATTTTTCTGTTTAATATATCGCCATCTTTTTCACCTTTTTCTGTAATACTTTTTAAATCACTTTTATCTAATGGTGATACTTTTCCCTCTACTCCTATTGTTGCTATTATGCTTGCTGCTACTAGGTGTACTCTGTCTTGTTCTGATAGCCCTTTTTCATTTTGGTATATACTGTTGTTTAGTTTTACTAGGCTTTGGTCTATTTCTTCTTCTCGTTTTTGTTTTATCTTTTCTAGCTCTTCTGTAGTTAGGTTTAGTTCACTTACTTTTTTTATAAATTTGCTAAAGTTACCGTGTGCCAAAAAAGAAAGGTCGGTATAGTTGTCTACTTTCTGCCCATAACCTAAGTTTGTTTTGGATACGTAATATACACCTATTTGTGGTATTATTTCATCTTTTTCATCTTTATACCCTGTTATACCTATTGATATTATATCCGTATATGTTGTGTGATGTAGAAGGGCATTTGCATAGTGGGTTGCAGCGTTTACCGCATAGTTGTTTATGTTTGCAAAGTTTGGAGTATTGTCTTTTTTTTTATTTTCTATGTTACCATCTGCGTCTAGCTTTTCTAGTTTGTCTCTGTAGCCCTTGTATTCTATCAGTACAGGGTAGTATTTTAAGGTTTTTATGTCTTGTAGTAGTAGCTTTGTATCTGGACGGTTGCCACCTGTACCGCCGTTTTTACTGTAATAGTCGTTTAGAGCTTTGTCTATTTGTTCGTTTAGTTTTTCTTGTTCTAATTTGTAGTCTAAACCCATTTGGGCTAGATGGCTATTCATTTTGTGTGTTATTTGTGGTTCTATGCTTTGGATTTTCATTTGTGATTGTCCTTTTTATCTAATCTATTCAAAGACTAAATATTGTATATTTGGTTTTTCATATTTTAGTCTTGTTAATGCTATTTCTTTATCTACAAGTCCATCTAAATAAAGTTGTATTGTATCAAATACCTTATCATTTGCAACACCACCTATAACCAAATCATAATCGTGAATTTTGTTTACTGTTCTACAACTTATTATAAAATCTACCTATTCTACAGAATAATTATAAAATTTTAGCACATTGTAGTTATTTAATATATTTTCATCAAAAAAATATGAAGAAATAATACTTTCTCTTCCTCTATATTTAAACCTCTTAGACCAAGTAATAGCTTGTTCTTTTATAGTGGTTGTATAAAATCCAATACCAAAGTCTACGTTTTTTCTAGAAAAAGATATATTAGGTTTTTCAATTTTTATATATGAACCGTGGTATAAAATCATACAATTAAACCTTTATCTTTCATTATTTCTAATATATCATCAAGAATATACTCTTTACTTTGAGTGTGCAAACTATAATAATTTGGTATTATATATTCGTCTAATATTCTGCTTTCAAAAGTTAGCTTTTATCTACAATAAATCTTCATCTTCTACTTTCCTATTTGAATTTATTTTATATACAAACTGTCTATCTCTTACCAGCATCATAAGGCTCACCAAGTGCTTTTGGTGCTATTGTTTTCTTGCTTGTAAAGGCAAGGACAATAAGAGTTGCTATATATGGGGCCATACGATAAAAATGAGCTGGTATTTCTAAATCTCTTAAAAAGTCTATAGCACTGTAAGATGCGGATATTGCCTGCATAAGTCCAAAGAAAAATGCAGCAAAAAGTATTTTAATAGGATTCCAGCCACCAAATATAAGTACAGCAAGTGCTAAAAATCCGTATCCAGAAACACTACCATTAAACACGGTAGTAATAGGTATTATAAGAACTAGTCCACCAATTCCAGCCAGTATACCAGATAATATAACAGCTATATAACGCATTTTTTTTACACTAATACCAACACTTGCAGCAGCCGAGGGATGTTCACCACAGGCACGCAAGCGAAGTCCAAATTTTGTTTTGTAAATAACTATATAAGATATAATTAAAATAGCAATACCGATATAAGTTGTTATATATGTGTTTCTAAAAAACATAGGACCTATAAGTGGTATATCTCCAAAAAAAGGTACAGATTCTATACGAAATTGATTTGTAAAATGTACATTCTGTGTATTTCCTATAAGTCTTGCAGTATATACTGCAAATGCAGGAGCAAACATATTTATAGCAACACCAGATATTATCTGATTTGCAGATAAGTTTATAGAGGCATAAGCATGAAAAAATGAAATTAATCCACCAGTAACAGCAGCTATTAAAATACCTATTAAAAGTATAGGTTGTCCAACTAGCCTATCTTGAAATGTTGTAATAAATAAAATAGATACGAAAGCACCCATTATCATCTTACCCTCCAAGGCAATATTTACAACTCCAGAACGTTCGCTAAAAAGACCACCCAAGGCGACTATTATAAGAGGTATCATAAAAAACATTGTATGTTGAATTATGAAAAAAAACATTATAGTACCTCCTCTTTTTCAGATTTTTTAAAGTTTTTTGATAAAAATGTTTTAACCAAAAAAACAAACGAACAAAAATATATAATAACAGACATAACAATTTCTACTATTTCTACACTAAATCCAAATATTTGTGTTCTTGCTCCACCAAGGAAGAGAGATGACACGAATATCCCAGAAAATATAATACCTACAGGATGGTTAAGACCAAGAAAAGCAACAGAAATGCCAGTAAAACCCTCCATAGATAAGTTGTCTACTATAGACATAGATAGACCAGTACCTGCAAGATAATTTAAAGCACCAGCAATACCAGCTATAGAACCTGAAATCATCATAGATAACACCATGTTTTTATTTCCAGAAATACCTGCATAATCGGCTGCATTTTTGTTAAATCCACCTGCTTTTAGCTCATAACCAAAAACTGTTTTTTCTAACACAATGTAAAGAACAATAGCTATAACAATAGCTATAAAAAATCCAATATTTACATGGCTAGCACGTAAATTGTCTCTAAAAATATGTTCTAATCCCCATGTAGGTAAGTTTGAGCTTGCAGGAACTGGCAAACTAGTACCACGACCAGTATCTAGTATATTTGTTATTATCAAATAATTTACTAAAAACATTGCGATATAATTTGTCATAATACAAGATATAACTTCATGTACGTTTCTATATGCCTTTAAAAATCCGGGTATTGCTCCCCATAATGCACCACCAATGGCAGCAACTAAAATTGAGAGTATAATACGTAATCCACTAGGAATATCAGTTGCATTTATACCTATATATATTGCCAAAAAAGCTCCTACTGTAAATTGCCCAGATGCTCCAATATTAAAAAGTCCTGTTTTAAACGAAAAAGCTACAGATAATCCAGTTAAAATAATAGGAGTTGCAAGCAGTAATACATCTCCCATGTTCCTCATAGATGTGTAACCAAATGTAAGTATTGTAAGGAAAGCATTTGGTGCAGCAGATGAATTACTAATAAGAAGTATTACGAATCCTATCAATAGACCCACAAAAATAACAAAAAGAGAAGATAGAAAATCTAAGAAATTTTCACTTTTAAATATATATTTTTTCATTACAAGACCTCCACACTTTGTTTTTTGCTACCTGCCATATATAGACCTAATTCTTTAAAATTAGTATCTTTAGAATTTAAATTTGCTACTATTTCTCCCTCATACATTACAAGTATTCTATCCGATAAATTTAAAACTTCTTCAAGTTCAAGTGAAACTAAAAGTACAGCACGCCCAGAATCTCTTTGCTCTATTATTTGCTTATGTATATATTCTATAGCCCCGACATCTAATCCACGTGTTGGTTGCACAGCGATAAGCAGTTCTGGTTCTCTATCTATTTCTCTTGCAAGTATTATTTTTTGTTGGTTCCCACCAGACATACTTCTTGTACTTGTAGTAGCTCCTTTGCTTGTTCTAATATCAAATCGTTTTATAAGGGTATCTGCAAATTTGTAAATATCCGATTTTTTCAAAAATCCTTTTTTATTAAATCGTTTTGTATAATAAGTTTGTAGTATCGTGTTGTATGCTAAATCGTACTCCAACACTAGACCATGTTTTTGTCTATCTTCTGGAATATGACCTATCTGCTGCTCTATACGATTTCTTATACTTAATTTTGATATATCTGTATTTTTTAATTTTATATGCTCACAATTGTAATCTTTTATAAGTCCAGTAATAGCTTCTATAAGCTCTGTTTGACCATTACCATCTATACCAGCTATACATAATATTTCACCTGATTTTACCTTAAATGATATATTTTTTAGTTTATTTTTAAAAGATAGATTTTTCACATCAAGAATTGTATCGCCTATTTTTGCTTCGTTTTTAGAAATGTCTAGACTTACTTTTCTTCCAACCATAAGCTCAGATAATTCTTCTTTTGAAGTAGTAGAAACATTTACAGTATCAATAAATTTCCCTTTTCTAATAACTGTACAATTATCAGCTATTTGTTTTATTTCATCTAGTTTGTGAGTAATGAAAAGTATACTCTTACCCTCTTTTGCAAGGTACTGCATTGTTTTCATTAATGATTCTATTTCTTGTGGTGTTAGAACTGCTGTAGGTTCATCAAAAATAAGTATTTCATTTTCACGATATAGCATTTTGATTATTTCTACTTTTTGCTGCATACTGACACTTATATCTTTTATTTTTACATTTAGTTCTATATTAAGACCGTATTTATCTGATAAATCTTTTATACGATTTCTTGCTTCATTCATATCAAGTATACCATTTTTAGTTTGTTCAACACCAAGTATTATGTTTTCTAGAACAGTAAAATTGTGTATAAGTTTAAAATGTTGATGAACCATACCAATTTTATTTATATTTGCTTCTACTGGACCTGTTATTTTAACATTTTTTCCATTTATTAAAATTTCTCCTTTGTCTGGTTTGTAAAGACCAAACAAAATAGACATAAGTGTACTTTTTCCAGCACCATTTTCACCAAGTAAGGCGTGTATTTCTCCTTTTTTTAGTCCTATTGTTATATTATCACATGCAACAATACCTGGAAATTCTTTTCTTATTTCTCGCATTTCTAATATATATTTGCTCATAAAAACCTCTTGTTGTAAATTTTATCATAATTAAGTTTATATCTTTATCAACTTTCTAATTTTGAACTTCATATTCAGTAAAATTCTCTAAATCTTCTATCATATTATCCCAATTCTCGGATACATCATATTCTTGCAGTTTAAGAATTATAATGAATCTTTTTAGTGAAGCTAGAGCATTTCCTTTTAGAATTTTATTAATTCTACCTTTAATTTTTATTTGTGCAAAAGCTGTGCTAATATTAACATGGTCGCTATATTCAAGTGCATATTCATCTTGTTCAAGTATCTCTTTTATAACATCTTTATTAAAATCGATTGGTGGATAATAATCAAATCCAAAGTTGTTATGTTGTATTTTTATAGGTATGTTATCCCAATCGTCAAGATTTTTGTTTTTCCTTACCATATCTTCTATATAGCTTAAAACATCCGCACCCTCGTCGCTACCAAATGGGCTAAATTCTTCTGTGCAATTGTAATAAAAATCTTCTTTAAAATGTTTTCTAAAGTTTGGGTGTGAGGTTAGAATATGAGGACCTGTGGAATTTTCTGAAAAAGAATCATCTATGTAAATATGGTTGTCATAATCAAAATTATCATAGAGAATATAGCCTTTTTTGATTTTAGAAGATGTAATCTTTTTAACATATTTAAAAAGATTTTCTTTAGTATCAAAATTCATAATCTCATATTTACCAATAGTACTGAATTTTCCATAATTAATAACCATATTATTGTTATAATGAAAACTTAAATATTCTTCGTCTTCTGTTGTCATACGTCCCTTTATATATTCATAACGCCAAAACTTTTTTGTTTTTTCATCTTGGTATATATAACATTCTTTGATATGCTCTGTTATTTCAAAAGGCATTTTGGTTTATATCTCCCTATATTGTATTTAATTTTATATATCAAAAAGGGGCATTAATGCCCCTTTTTAAAATAAAGAAATTTACTTAATCTTATACTTCATTTAACGATACAAGTGTTGTAATTATATCATCCATATTTAAAGTGCTATTTACAACAACATTCCCATTTGCAAGTTCTTCAAAAATATTGTTGTACTGCTCCATAGTAAAGTTATTCATACGGCTAGATTGCATTGTAAGACCTATACCATTTACAGCTGCATCAAAAATCATTTCACGACCACCCGCAAAAGTACCATGGAATATTTGGTCTAGCATTTCATATACAGAAACATTTAAGCCTTTTATAGCGGATACTACTACAGTTGAACTATCGTTTACTTGGTCTACATCTACACCTATTGTAGAACCACCGGTAGCTTCAGCAGCAGCGAAAACAGAGAAACCAGCACCACCAGCTGCAACAAATATTGCTTCTACACCACTTTCATACCATGCACTAGCTGTTGTAGTAATTGCAGGGTCTGGAGCAAATTGTCCTATATAGTGGTAACGGATTACAACATCTCCCTCCGATAGACCAAGACTAGCAGCAGCATGTTCTGCACCTTGTACAAAGCCATGACCAAAGCGAACAACAGGAGGTACAGCAATACCACCCATAAATCCAAGATAACGATAACCTTCCATTACAGCAGCATAACCAGCCAAAAAACCTGCTTCATGTTCTGCATAATGAATAGCAATGACATTATCTTCTATACGAACACCACTTGCTCCTCTTGGAGATGCATCGAGGAGTATCATATTTACTTCTGGGAATAAATCTTGTGCTTCGTATAGGGAAGATTCAAAATGAAAACCGGGAAGTACAAGTACATTTGCACCAGCATTTATAGCATCTGCCATTAAATCTATACGTGCTGCATCACTTGCTGTGTGTGGTTGAAAAAATGTTGCATTTCCTACTGGGTTGTTTTGTGCAAAAAGCTGTATTCCTTGCCATGCACCTTCATTAAAACTTCCATCGTCGAGTATAGAATCTGGACTATGAGCTATAAGAGCTATGTTTAGAAGCCCTGCTTCTGTTTCGTTTGGAGTTTGGTCGTTTGATGGAGCTTCTACTTGTTGATTAGGTTGTTGACCAGAAGGTGGTGCATCGGTACCTCCTCCACAAGCTGTTAAAAATATTGCAAAAGCTGATATACTAAGAGCTTTTGTGAAATTCTTTGTAAGTGTATTCATTAAATCCTCCTAAATTCTAAATGTGTTTTGTTTAAAATTATAATTTTATGTTATGGTTTAACTATTACATTTATTTTATGTAAGTTTAACACATTTTAATGATTTTTACGTTTGATTGTATGAATTTTATATATAAATATTTGAATAACCTCAAACATTTTGTACAAAATGTACACTCAAAAATTGAAATCAACTTATTTCATTTATAATTTATCATATTTCAAGAAAAAATTCAAGTGTGTTATACATATATTAATCAAATTGTAGTACAAATATTCAGTTTAAACAAATTACAAAAAAATTTGTTTATAAAAATGAAAAAAATGAATTTTGTGCATAAAACGCAATATAATTTTTTTGTAATATAATATATAATTATCGAAGCATAACATAAAAACTAAAGAGAGGAACCAAAATGAAAAAATATAAAAAGTTATTAAATAGCTTTGTTTGTGTTTGTTTAATAATAATCTTGACAGGTTGTACTCCTGCATGGAGAGCTCAAATGAGATTAAATGCTGCTGCACGTGAAAATGAATACATACAGTTAAGAGAAGAACAACTCGGTAGAGCAGCAATGTTACGTGCAGAGTATGAAGCACAGATAATGGAAATAGAAGCAAGGAGCAGGCTACAAGCAGAAATTTTGAATGCACAAGCAGAGATAGAGCGTGCTAGAGGAGTCGCACAAGCTATGTATATTATAAGAGAGGCTATAACACCCGAATATCTACATCATTTTTGGATACGTACTTTAGAAAATCACAATGGGGTTATATATGTTGCTACAGAGGGTAATTTTCCAATACTTCCTCAGCTTGATATTAATGATATTTTAAACTCACCTATAAATTAAAAAAATCACCATAACAAAAGGAGAATCAAAATGAGAAACTTACCGTACCAATCAGCTTTAATAAATGGAAATTTAGCTATGGCACTAGCACCAGCACTTACACCAAAAGGGATAGTAGAAAAACCATTATTTTTCAAAGGTACTGCTGCGTATCCACAAATCTTATCACGTGGTTTTGTTGTATTATCCGAAATAACAGCTACTAGATACTTCAAACAAGTACCAACAACAATGAGAGACCCTATTTTGTCATCACAAGGGGATATTTTACGTGCAGAAGTTTTTTCGGCTTGCAATTCTGTGTATGCAAGACTAGATTTACTACAAAATGGCTTTGATGGAGAGATAGGATTTGGTACAACAAATGTAGATATAGGTCCAAAACTTCGTGCAGCTCTTACAAATGTAAAAAAAGATGATAATATGAAGCTTGAAATAGGTGGCGATGGTTTAAATGTTCAAACTGTAAAACAAACAGAGGGCAATATAAAAGATTTTGGTACGACAATAATAGAGCGTCCTGTAACAATGCCTGATAGATGGATAAGAGCTCTTGGAAATGCAAATCAAATAAATAAAACATTTGTACCTATTTTTGAAATATCAGGTATACAAGCAACAACTTTTATTGCACAATTACCTGCACCAACAGCTAAAAGTACTATTGGATTTTTAGTACAAACTCCTCTTGGTATTAAATATAGTAAGTCTAGCGAAAAAGGAGCGTTACCTGTATCTGGTATACATAGACTTTCTGCATTAAAGCGTATTTTTACAAATATTACGAAAATAAAATTTTTTGCACCTGCGGATGCTGTTTTACAAAAAGAACCAACATCTTTTATGGTTCAGGTAGAATTTTCTGGAGGTCGTATATCTCTTGGACTTACCGCTGAGGCTGCACATGGTTTTTCTGGGGAGGGTGCATTGCTTTCAGCACTAGCAACCGCAGATGTTGTAGAAGATGCTTACGATATTAGTAATATACTTACATTCAATAGCAAAGTAAATATAAATGACATTCGCAAAAAACATAATATAGAGCAAAAAAGAGCAGAAGAAGCAATGGTATATCTTGCTGTAGAGGGGAAACTTGGCTGGGATTTGGATAGTGGTGCATATTTTCATAGGGAACTACCAGACGACCCAAACAGAGTATTAAAAGATAATCCAAGATTAGTAGCAGCAAAAAAATTAATAGAAGATAAAAATAATATAAGAAAAGATGGAGAAAACACATATATAGTTCATTCTAAAGATACAAAATATGTAGTAGATTACAAAGGAAATGCAGATTCAAAATGTACTTGCAGATGGTATTTTGACCATAAAAATGGGCGTGGTCCTTGCAAGCATATTTTAGCAGTTAGTTTGATTAAGTAAATTTTTAATAAAAATCACTAAAAAACAAATTAGACATCTTAGGAAGTTAATTTTCTAAGATATCTAATTGAGGATATTAAATGACTATAACGAAAAGATTGATAAAAAAAGATTTTCAAGAAGTAATAGAAATTTTTGAAAAACTAGGTTGGGATAATGTAACATCAGAAAATATACTAATATTACCTACTGGAACAAAAGAAGAGAAAAAAATTGTATTGGATAAAGTAAAAAAGGGTGATATCTATATTTTTAATAAACCTATTTTTAATGGTAACCACGATGAAGATATACAATTAAGTAACAAAATGAGAAAATTTATACTTTTTTGTATTGCTGTAGGTACAGATGCAAATCGAACTAGTAGTATAATTTTGAATAATATCTGGTATTTTAGAAATAAAGATTGGAAAATAGAATATGAAGAATTATTTCAAATTTTAAAAACGAAATCTATTCCTTATATTAATACATTTATAGATAGAGCTTGTAAAAATAGATGGAGTAGTAATTCTGAAAGTTTTTTTGCACAGTTAGTATTAAAATTGGTGTATGAGATTTCTATGAATATACCAAATACTGTAGAGTATATTACAGATTGGATTGTTTCAGTAGATACATCTGAAGTACCTTTGCCAATAATAAAAGATAGATTTTTAGAACATTTAGAAATAGCTGTAACATTTGATATACCTGTCTCGGCTAAACTTTGTGAAGTAATAATATATGGTGTAAAAAATGAACTATTATCTAGAGAAAAAGCAGTAGAACTTTTGTTTATTGCTATGGATATAACAATAAGTCAGAGTACTAGACGCTTAATTATAAAAGCTATGGATAATTTAAATATTACAGATTATGAAATATATAATCGTGTAGACAATATAATACCTATTTTGTCTTATGGAGATTCTGTAATTATTTATCGTTTTGCACCTATTCTTATAAAGCATATTGATAGTGAAAGTTTACAGCAAATATTAGCAATATTTTTATCAAGCAAAGTAGAAAAAACAAGAAAAATAGTAATACAAGCAGCATTACAAATAGAAAAACCTAATATAGAAGATATAACTATAGTAGAACCTCTACTACAAAATATTATAGATGAAAATAAATCTACAGGAAAACTTGCAAAAAAACTTGCAACAAATTGGGGACTTTGTGATACAAATTTGGAAGATAACCAAAATAGTAAAACAACAGAAATAAAGAATCTATGGATACAAACGCCACAACTATGGAAACCACCAGTATTTGAAATAGGAGATATAACAAAAGAAAATCTATTGAAGGTTGTTACAAAAATTATAAGAAATGAGCTAGATTTTACAATATGGGAACGTTTTTATTCATTAGTTACTCAGCTATCATATGTAGATATAGAAAATGCAAAAGATGTAATAAAAATTTTTAAAGGAACTGATTATTTTTACAATTTTCAAGGAATTATATCAGAAAAATCTGCACAAACACAAAGAAAAACAACAAATAATTATAGTCAAAGAGATGTAGAAGTTGCGAAAAATTTTGGTATTATACCATGTCTATTATCTACACCGAATTTTGTAGATTTAACAACTACACTAAAAAGTATAACTGAAGCACTACAAAAATATGACAATTTAAACCTAAATGTAGGTGATGCAGACCTACAACTTGCATTACAACGCCTAAAAATAACTTCTGATATAGGAAGTTATATTACAGAAAATAAAGAAACAATTAAAATATTAGAAAATTTAAAACCTTGTGTAGAGCTAATAGATGGAACAATAGTACCAGTTAAAGTGTCAAAAATAATACTAGATTATATAAAAGACCCATTTGTACCACCTATGATTATAGAAAGCAAAAGTAAACACGGCGATAAGTATTATTTATCAGATATAAAAAAAGTAAAAAGTTTAAGTATGCTGCCATATAGAGGTAATTGTAGTTTTAATCTTATAGAAAATTTCCCATATGGTAGTGATGCTTATGGATGTAGTCCAACTTATTGGAATCGTCCAGAAATTCAATCTTTGAAAAATTTGGGACAAGTATTATCACCTTATTCTACTGGTTTATTTTTGGAAAGTTTAATACAAGGTAATTATGTTCAAATGGGTTATAGAATAGATGTATTAGAAGAATTTAAAATAGCTTTTGAGCGTGGTTTACTAGATTACAAAAATATAAAAATAAAATATCTTTTTAATAGATACTTAGATAATCCTAAAATAGATAGTATAAGCAATATAGTAAATAGTATGCGTAGTATAGCGGATAACGGTATGTTGTCTATTGCATGGACTCTTTGTATAGCAGTTTTAAATAATGTAATAACATATGAAAAACTACCTAACAAGACTTATGAATTATTAATTTTTATACAAAATTTTTTACCAGAAGTACAAAATGCTATAGATAAAGGTATAGCAACGCAATCTGTATTAGATTTAAATGCTGTAATACAAATATCAAATAAATACGGCAATTCTAAATCTGTAAAAATAGCTAAAAATATAGTGAAAAATTTAACAAATGCAAAATTGGATGCATATGAAAATATCCAAAATAAGGAAATCGTAATATCTAAAGACATTGAATATAGAATTAAAAATTGGTTACAAAAAACAAAAAGTTATGAAAGTTCAAGTATAAGAAGTGATAAAAATCTAAAATTTGAAACTGTAAAATTGCCAAATAACAGTGTAATTATAAAAATAACTCTGGATAATATGCCAAACGATATTTTTTATAGTAGCTATTTTACCATGACCCATCATATTTTTAGACTTAAACAAATGTATGTTTTAAAATCTAGCAAAGAAGATACAATTATAGACATACAAAATAAACTTTATAATAGTTCGCAAAATTATGATAAAAATAATTTTGGTTACCTTGCGTGGGATGATAATAAGGAGAATATAGAATTTTATAAAGAAGAAGTAAGATTTAAAACTATAGAGGCAAAAAAAGAAATAGAAGATTTACAAAAAGAAGAGATAAAAGATTATAATAAAATACAAATTCTTATATCTAAAAACAAAATAAGTAGCTATATTACACTTGAATTACTTCAAATTGCTGTTTTAAATGAGATTATCGAAAATTTCCCTAGCTATTACTATTTGGAAGAAATATTTAAAAAATGCTATAAAACAAAATCTTTAAATGAAAATATACTACAAGATGTTATAAGACCATTAATAAAAATGGAATTTGTAAAAGTAACCAATATACTATTGATTTTGAAACGGCATTTCAATATTACTATGTATGTGAACTGCCTTTTTCAAATTTTGAAAGTAGCAGAGCAAGATATACAAAAAACAAATAAAATACCAAAATATTTAAATTCACTGCTAGATATTTTATTAAATAATGTAAATGAGATTAGAATAATGAAATATGAAGGATATTTAAAAGAAGAATATGCTAGTTTTGAAGAACTAAACACAATAGTTAATATGAAAAATAAATCTGTAGCAAAGCAAAAAGCTATAGAATTGAAAAAATTATTTTCACAAGAATATAATAGTTTTTCAGATATAGAGAGTTAACAAAGGAAATTCATCAAAAAATACAAACACCCTAACACAAATATGGTTACAAAATATCTACTTTTGATAAAAAATTACTAAAAGATATAGAAAGTGAAAATTAAATGAGTAAAAAACTAGAAAAATCAATAGAAATATATAAAAAATTAGGCTGGGACAAAATGACACCTGGTAACATTTTAACACTAAATAAAGGCATAAAAGAAGAAAAACAAACGGCACTAGATGGCTTTAAAAGTGGCGATTGGTGGGGATTTTTTGCAAATTCCTACGATAATGAAAAAAGAAAAACGATAAAAAATAGATATTTAATTGAATTTGGTGATGGTATAAAACCAAAACTAGTAATATTTGCTATAGCTGTAGGTGTTATCCCTGAACGTGCTGCAAGACTTGTACTAGATTATGAACATGATTTTTTTTCTTATAATTATGATAACAGCTATAAAAATTATAAAAGAGGATTACACAGCGAAAATCCTGAACAGTATAAAAAATATTACGAAATGCTACTAAGCATATTAAAAACAAAAAGTAATACATATATTACAAAATTTATAGACCAGCTATATAAAAGTGAACAAAATAGATTTAGAACTCATGATTTAACATATAAATCTGTCTTAACAATAACGTTAATACATGAGTTAAACTTGAAAATACCAGATAATATAAACTATGCGAAAGACTGGTCTGTTCATATTTTTAAAGCTATGAATCTAAAAGAATCAAAAGAATATATGTGGTTTGATAATTGGAGTGGTTATAAAATATTATTTTATCTACCATTAGAATTTTTGCAAGATAGGTTTGTAGAACATTTAGAAATAGCTGTAGAAGTAGGTACTCCAGCTTCTGGACCAATAACAGAGATATTATTAGAAGCAGTAAAAAGAGATTTTATAACAAGACAACAAGCTATAAATTTTCTATTTATCTTAATGGATATAACATTAGCTAAAAATGATAGAATAGAAGCTTCTAAAGCATTGGATATATTAAATATTACAGATGAAGAAATAGTAGATAGAGCAGGTAATATAATACCTATATTATCTTATGGAGATAGTAAACTAATAGAACGATACGTTCCGTTACTTATAAAAAATAGTAAAGACGTAGATTTAATAGAAGTATTATCTATTGTAATGTCTACCACAGTTGTAAAAACAAAAAGTTTAATAATTAAAACAATATTAGAAATAGAAAAACCAAAAGAAGAATATGTAGAAATGATAGAGCCAATACTACAAGAATTTTTAGAAAATAAAAATAAACAAATACAAAACCTAACAAAAAAACTTTTTGTAAAATGGAATGTAGATATACAAGAAAAAGAAGAAACTAATCCTATAAAAATACAAAACTTGTATAGACCCACACCAAAAATAAACGAACAAGTAGAAAAGCTTGAAATAGGAGAAATAACAAGAGAAAATTTAATAAAAGTAATATCAGAAATGTATAGTAAAAACTTCGTAACAGATATTACCGAAGAACACTTTCTAGCTCTTATAACAAGACTTAGTTATATAGATATAGAAAAAGCCAAAGAAGCTCTTATGTCGCTTGGTGAGAATAATTGGAATTATAGAAGCTTTTTATATTTATCAAAAGGTAAAGAAATAGAATATTGGTCAGGAGCTGTACCAGATAATAATTATGAGTATGATTATACTGATAGAAAACGTAAATTGATATACAGACCAAAAGACTTTAAATCTGCAATAAATTTTACAATAATAAAAAATTTCGGTAGTATACCATGTTTATTATCTACACCTTGCTTTGTAGATTTTACAACAACGCTAGAGGGTATATCAAATGCATTAGAAGAATACGATAAATTAAATCTACCAGTAATTGAAGCAGATTTGCAACTTGCATTAATAAGGTTACGAATTTCGCAAGATACATCGAAAGAATATATAAAACAAAATAAAGATGCTATAGATATAATAAAAAAATTAAATCCAAAAATAATACTTCAAAGTGATGAAATATTAGATATAAAAGCAAGTGATATAATACTAGAATATATAAAAGACCCTGTAGAAGCTCCAAAACTTGTACTTATACTGCCAGATACTAAAAAAAGAAGTGAATTTTTATATACTAGTGGCTATAGACATTATAATTTTTATAAAATAAATACTCCAAAATCTCTTGAAAAATTACCAAACAGACTTGAAACAATAGGATTTTATGATTGTTTGTATAAATATTTTCCGTATAGCAGTGATGCATACTATTTTGAAAATGAAAGTATGGGATATTATTTATTACAACTAGCTAGAAGAAATGAAATATTGCCACCATATGCTACAACAATGTATGTGTATCATTTATGTAATGCTTTTGGTGGAAGAAATCAAGATTTTTATTTGTATTCTTTAAAAGAAGCTTTTGAGCGTGGTATTTTTAGTTATACAAATATAGATATTAAATTTTTAACAAATGTTGATATAAAAATAGACAAGGTAAAAGATATTGCTTTAACAATGATAGAAATAACAAAATTAGGTATGTTATCTCTTGCTTTTGAATACGCAAAGCAGGTATTAGAAGTTATAAGTGAATATCCAAGAATACCTACAGGAACAGATGAACTTGTAATTTTTATAAACGATTATCTTCTGGAAGTTCAAAATGCAGTAAATGAGGGTATAGCTGAAAATAGTGTAATAAATTTAGTAGGTATAAGAAATATAGCAAATAAAAAAGGAAATAGTGTCGCTATACAAATTTCAAAAAAAATATTAGAAAAATTACCTAAAGTTGAATTTATAGATGAGCAAACTGATACAAGCGAAATATTAAAACAAGAAGTAAAAAAACTATGGAATTATCCAAAAGAAGTTAGTATAAAATCTGATACAAATATTACACTTGAGCCAATAAAAATATCAGAAAAAGAATTTTTAATAAAAATAACAAGTGCAAAAATACTAAACACAGAATTTTATACTATAGCAGATAATTATAATTGGGATTCTTATGCTTATAGATACAATTCTGATTATAATGTACTTCCTGCTATAAAATTTGTAGAATATAGCGAGAACTATTATTTAACAAATGATATTGAAGAATTATATAAAAACGTTAGTAATACAAGAAATAGTATTATAAATGCAAAAGATAGATTATATTTATCTTGGGACGAGGGTACAGATTGTGTTTTAACTTATAAATATCCATATAGATTTGCAAATCCCGAAGAACAAAAACGAATAGAAAATATAAAAGAATACGACAAGAGAAATAGACTGCTAAAAGAAAAAAGAATACAAAATCATTATGTTTTAGAATTTTTGACAATTAGTATATTCAAAAATATGAATAAATATGATTACTATATCAAAGAGATTTTTGCAGAATATAAAAGACAGAATGCAATTAATCCAGACATAATATTACAAGCAGTAAAACCTATTTTAAAACTAGATTTTGTAAAACCAAATAATGTTTTAAAATTGATTATGAAATTTTTTGAAATAAGCTACTATGCTCCTATACTTTGTGAAATTATAAAAAATGCAGCAGAAAAATTAGAAGAGACAGGTAAGCTACCAACATATATAAATTACACATTAGATGTTGCTCTGGTTAATGCAAAATATTTAAAAATAGCAACAAAAGAAGGTTATTTTAAAGAAGAATACTCAAAATGGCAAGGTTTAGATATAATAGCAAATATGAAAAAGAAATCTGTAGCTCGTGAAAAAGCTATGGAATTGAAAAAATTATTTTCACAAGAATATATAAGTAATATATAAAGTATTTGATTTAATATGTCAATTTTATTTTAGTGGGTAATGTATCAAAACAAGTCCTTTTTAATTTGTTTAATTTACATTCTTAAATATAAATGCTAAAATGTATTATTAAATTTTTTTTACTACAAAATATAAAAATCTCAAAGGTAGGTTAAATGGGACTTTTTGAAAGTATAGCAAGTTCTATACAAAATATATTTGCAAACAAAATGCGTTCGTTATTTACCATGTTCGGTATAATAATAGGTGTTGCATCTGTTATTCTTATTACAAGTATTGGTAATGGATTTAGAAATACAATGACAGGTTTTTTTGAAGATATGGGTTTAGATGAAATACAAATATTTCATACAAGTGAAACAAGGCAAATAGAATGGCATGAACGTTTAAACCTTTCTGATGCAGAGTTTTTAAGAAATCATTCAAATATACTAGCCGTATCTACAAATGCAAGTGTAACATATCAAAATGCTATAGATATAATAGGAACTACAGATAGGCGTGCTGTACAACTTTTAGGAGTAGATGAATATAGACAACTATTTAGAAGTGGACCAGATATTATTTATGGTAGGCATATCGTAGCTACAGATGTAATAAATATGTCTAATGTTATTGTTATAGATGAATCTTTTTCTAGGTCTGTTTTTGGTATAACAAATAGTGTTGGGCGTACAATGGAGATAAGTACAAATTTAGGTAATCAAACTTTTACTGTTGTTGGGATTTTAGAGTCTAACGATATGTTTGCTATGATAGATATATTTGAAATGCCGTATGAGGCACGTGTTCCTATTACTTTAGTTCAGTCTTTTCAAAATTTGGGAAATGTAGTAGGTAGTATAGATGTTAGAGTAATAAATACAGATACTATACACAGTACAGGAGATGATATAATAAGATTGTTAGAAATAAGAAAAAATGCACCAGATATTTTTAACTCTTCAAGTATTGCAAGCACTTTAAACGAAGTAGATGCAGTAATAACTGTTTTTACAGTCTTTTTAACACTTGTTGCTAGTATTAGTCTTTTAGTTGGTGGAATTGGTGTTATGAATATAATGCTTGTATCTGTTACTGAACGAACAAAAGAAATAGGAATACGAAAATCTTTGGGTGCTACAACTCATAGTATTGTTTTCCAATTTTTAGTGGAAGCAGCTATTTTAACAGCCATAGGTGGAACTATAGGTATTATTCTCGGATATTTAGGTGGTATTGTTGTAGCCTATATTGCTAATATTTTAGTAAATTTAGAATTAGTACCGTCTATAGATGTTCCTACTATTGGTGTTATCGTTTTAATATCTGCTAGTATTGGACTTTTATTTGGTGTATATCCTGCAAGAAAAGCATCAAAATTAGACCCAGTAGAAAGTCTTAGATTTGAATAAACAAACTTTAAGAAAACAGATAAAACAATCTTTAAACAAGATGACTGAAAATGAAAGAAAAGAAAAATCGAATAAAATAGCAAATAAACTATTTGAAACAGAAGAATTTAAAAATGCAGATGTAATAGGTATTACAATATCTTTTAAAACAGAAGTAAGAACAAAAGAAATAATAGAAAAATGTTTCGAATTAAAAAAAATAGTTGCAGTACCAAAAATAGATATTTCAAATAAAAAAATGTATTTTTATGAAATAAAAAATTTTTACTATCTCGAAAAAAATATTACAAAAAATAATATAATATTAACGGAACCAAATATAAATATTTGTAAAAAAATAGAGTCAAATCAAATAAACTTACTAATAGTTCCAGGTCTTTTGTTCGATGAAAATTTTAATAGGCTTGGGTATGGTGGTGGCTTTTATGACAGATTTCTAGATAAAAATTATCTACCAAACATATCAATTGCATATCAAATACAAGTAGTAAAAGAAATACCAATAGAATTACATGATAAGAAAATAAATTCTATTTTAACAGAAAATAATTTTTATAAAATGAATATGGTAAAATCAAAGTAACCAAACAATATAACTGTTGTTTGGTTACTTTGATTTATCGGAGTTGATTTTTAAAATTTGAAATTAAATCATTTATATTCTATAATAAATATAATATATTGTTAAAAAATATGAACGTATGGGAGATTTTATGAAATATATACAGGATTTCAAAGAAAATGATAATATTATTGGTCATTATTTTTGCAAGCAAAAACAAAATATGAAAACAAAAGGAGGAAAAGCATACCTATCTTTAAAATTGCAAGATAAAACGGGTGTAATAGATGCAAAGGTATGGGAATTAAATAATGATATACAAAATTTTGAAGAGAAAGATACGATAAAAATAGATGGTGTAGTTAATATTTTTCAAAACTCCCCTCAACTAAGGGTTACGAAAATAAGAAAGAGCAAAGAAGGAGAATATAACCAAAAAGATTATATTCCAGTAACCGATAAAGACGTAGATATTTTGTATGAAAACCTTTTATCTCTTATAAATTCTGTAGAAAATATATTTGTTAAAACTCTACTCGAAAACTTTTTTATAAAAAATGAATATATAGCAAAAAATATTAAAACTCATTCTGCAGCAAAAAGTATGCACCATGGTTACATGGGTGGTCTTATAGAACATTTAGTTTCTGTAACAAATATTTGTGATTTTTTAAGTAATAATTATAAATTTGTAAATCGTGATATTTTAATAGCAGGTGCATTACTACACGATATAGGAAAAGTATACGAATTAAACCCTTTTCCAGATAACGATTATACAGATATAGGGGAAATAATGGGGCATATTGTAATAGGTATAGAATTGCTTACAAACGAGGCATCAAAAATAGATAATTTCCCCAAAGAATATCTAAATCATATAAAGCATTTAATAATAAGCCATCATGGAGAGTTAGAATTTGGTTCACCGCAAAAACCTAAAACTATAGAAGCTATAATACTACACTGTGCAGATAATACAGATTCAAAAATAAAAATGTACGAAGAAGCATTAGAAAAAGCAGACCCAAAAGTAACTTATACAAATTACCATAGCTATTTAAAAATGCACATAAGAAAACCAGTGAATTAAAAAAACTCCCCAAAATAATTTTTTTAAATTATGCTAAGGGGAGTTTTTTAAATCTTGTGGCTAGATAGAACCAGCTTATAAGTTGCATTAGTTATACTACTTCTCCAGCCATTTCGTAACAGAGTCAGCAATTATCTTTAAATTCTCGGGTATGAAAGGATTAGGCAACCCTACTTCCTCCAAAAGCTCCAAGAAAGTCTTTGTTCCAGAGAAACTTACTAATTTCTTGTATCTTTCCCATGCTTTGTCATAATTTTTTTGTTTTTCTGCCCACAAGTATAATGCTACTACTTGTGCCAGGCAATAATCGATATAATAGAATGGGGATGCATAAATATGCAACTGTGAT
>WRGD01000128.1 GCA_009787355.1 Defluviitaleaceae bacterium
TTGCAAGTAATATGTTGTTTAACAAAAACTTTTTTTGTTTTGTATGTAAGAAGTTTAGCATAGAGTTTTTTAAAAAGAGTGTAATTTTTCTTGGATTTTTTATTGAAAATTTTTACAGATTTTTATCTCTTTTTTTAATAATTGGTCATGTATCAGTTCAATTGAGTTCGACTTTCACTTATTTTGATACATGACCTAAATTTTTATAGTTCGTGAAAATTAAAAAAACAAAGAATTGCCTATTGCTTTTAATTAATCATTATGGTATAATTTGTTAATAAGTTAACTGCAGTAACTTACCAAAAATATTAAGAAGTTAGCCAAAAAGGCTTTTAACTTTGAAAAACTAAAAAATAAATTAAATTAAGGAGATTTTTATAATGCAAAATATTTTCAAAAAAATAGCTGTAGCTACGATAGTTACAGGAACTGTGTTTTCAAGCCTTCCTATTTCTACTGTAAATGCACAAGAGTTAAATTTAGAAAATCCTATAAGTGTTAGTGCTCAATCAAGTGTTGCTGCTACTGTAAATACAAGAAATGCACCAGTTTTCTCTACTCCTAATTCTTATGCTTTAGTAGGTACCCCTATTGGTTTTCTTAGTCTAGGAGAAAGTGTTCAGGTTATTAGAACAGTAGGTGAGTGGAATCAAATACTTGTACTTAGGGACGGTTCTGGTGTTGCTAGCAATGCCGGTTTAATGGGTAGAGATATATGGATTAGAACTTCTATGCTAAATTTCTCACCTAACGTACCAACTCCAAGATAGTTTTATTGTAACTTGTTGTATTAAAATCTATTTATAAATTAACTGCAATAACTTATTAAAAATTAAAGCCTTGGATTAAACGAAAAGTATGCTCTTATTTACTTAAGCTCTTTATCGTATTTCCAAGGCTTTTACTATTTAATTTAAAATGTACAACAAGCTTATATCTTAGTAATTAACAATTAATCCTATAGCCTCCACATGAGCAGTACGTGGAAACATATCTACAAGTTGTAATCTTTTAAGCTTGTACCCATTTTCAATAAAAACAAGCAAATCTTTTACAAAAGATGTGGGTTTGCAAGATATATATATTATTTCTTTTACATTAAAATCTAAAACTTTCTTTAATGCTTTTGGATGTAATCCCTCTCTTGGTGGGTCTAATATTATTACATCTGGTACATCTTCTATATTACTAAGTGCATCTTTTACATCTCCACAAAAGAAATGGCAGTTAGTAATATTATTTATTTGTGTATTTTCTTTTGCAGCTATGATAGACTCTTCTACAATATCTATACCAATTACTTTTTTTGCTACACCACTTACTATTTGTGCTATTGTACCTGTACCACAGTACAAATCGTATACTATATTTATTTTTTCACATTGTTTTAAAAAATCTAGCACATGATTATATAATATTTCTGCCCCTTTTGTATTTGTTTGAAAAAATGCCATAGGGTAAATTTTAAATTTAAGTCCAAAAACACTTTCTATATAATGGTTATTTCCATATAAATAATTTGTAATCTGAGGAAATATTGTATCTGCAACATTATCAGAAATAGTGTGTATAATACCTACTATTTTCGCATTTATTTTTAAATTTAAAATTTGTTTTACAAAATTATCAAGATTTGTGCTAAATGTTGACGTTGTAAACAAGTTTAAAAATATTTCACCTGTATTTATACCTTTTCTTATAACAAAATATCTTAATGTTCCCGTGTGGTTTTTTCTATTATAAAAAGTTTCAGCTGTATCTTTAAAAAAATCTAATACAAAAAATAGAAGAGTATTAAAATCATTATCGACTATATTACAATCTTTATTGTTTACAACTTGGTAAAAAGCATTTGACATTCTTAATCCAAGAGATAGTGGACCATCTTTATATTCATCCCCAAAAGAATATTCCATTTTGTTTCTATAGCTTTCATTTGGAGTTCCCTCTATACCTAAAAAATCAAAATTAGAAATATTGCTCTTTTCAAAAAGTGATAGTACCATGTATTTTTTTAATTCTAATTCATCGGTATACTCCAAATTTTGATATGTGCAACCTCCACATTTGTCAAATATAATGCATTTAGGCATTATTTCTTTTGGGCTTTTTTCTGCTATTCCAATAAGAATAGCTTTTCTTCTTTTTAAAAACAAATTTACTTTTTGGTCTGGTAGTGTGTTTTTTATTTTTAATTTTTTACTATTATATCTAGCTATACCTATATTCGGGTATTCTATATCCTCTATTTCCAGCTGTATATTTTTAGATTTCACTTATTTTTCAAATTCCTTTTTATATTAAGTATACCCATATTTTATCGTATAGGCTCGTACAATTCAAAAACATCTAATATAGACCTATATATAGAATTTGCCATGGTAACATGATTGGCAGGATTCGCAAGAAATCTATTTTCATTTGGGTTAGACATAAAACCAAGTTCTAACAAAACAGAAGGCATCTCGGTAAGTCTAAGCACTGCAAAATTTGCTGTACGTATTCCTCTATTATTTCTATTTAAATCCCTAACTAAATTGTTTTGAAAAATAGTTGCTACTTGTTCTCTTGTTATATTAAAAATATATTCTGCATCTTGTGGTAAAAAGTAAGTTTCTATTCCATGTGGACTGCCAGTTGTGTGTGCGTTTAAATGAAGAGATACGAACAAATCGGCTGTTCCGTTTGCAAGCCTTGCCCTATCTGCTAATGGTACAAAAACATCTGTAGCCCTCGTGTAAAAAACACCTATATTTTCATGTCTATTTAGTCTATCTATTACCATATTAGATAATGTTAAAACAACATCCGTTTCTCTAAGCCCAAAGTGTACTGCCCCTGGGTCGTGCCCACCATGACCTGGGTCTAGCATTACTATAAAATCATATACATCTTTTGGGGAGAATGTTCTTATTGTTATATACCCATTATTTTCTGAAATTTCTACATATGTTATATGTTTCGATTCTACAGATATATTTGTAATACCATCTTCTGTATATATATTTATAAAATTAGATACATCACTAAAAAATTGTATATTTCCATAGCCAAAATGCTCAAAGAAATTACCATTTAATGTAAATGTATGTGTAAAATCAAAAATATCCTCTCTAATAGAAATATTATCTATTGATAAAGGTATACTAGATGTTTGTAATGTTAATGTACTTTGTTCTCTATCAAATGTTATATTTCTATATGTCGGTTCTGCTATTACAAACGTTACTGTATTTCCTGAAGCCACATATGAATAACTAATATCTTGGTTTAAAATTAAATTAATTCTAACACCCTGATGCCAGTTATTTATTTCTATAGCATCTACAAAAGCAGACATATTTTCATACTCACTCAAAAAATTAGTTAAGAAATCTTCGTCCAAATTAGTAAGTGGCAAATATATAAATAAATTTTGCTGTAAATATTGAACAATACTAAAATTCAAAAATGCGTCCGATGCTATACTTATAAAGTCATTATCTTCTGTGGACGATATAGATATATCTGTAATATTAACCGGGTGAAAAGTTACATATATATTAGTTCTATCTTGGTTTAACTCCAAACTGTAGTTTACAATCATGTTCATATCAAAAACTACTCTTGTAAAACCATCATGACCTGCTATACGTATAGAATTTATAAAATGTTCTATACCCTCTATTTGAATTGTACCATCATATACCAAGGTAGAATTGTGTATATCAATAACAAGTCTATCGTATAAAACAGAGTGGCTAACACTAGATATAGCTGTTTCGGTATTTATTACAAAGTTATAGGTGTTTGGTATATTTTCTACAGATATTACTGTTGTTTCTTCAAACTCCATCTGCTCTATTTCATTACCTATAAAACGAGAAAATTGGTAACTACTTTGGTTTTGTAAATTTTCTAATTCATTTACATTTGTAAATATCTCTGGTTCAGTATTCTGCACTCGAATATTTTCCGTTATTACTGGTAAAATATTTTGATTTAGTTGATTTTCTGAAATTATTGGTAATTCACTTGCGAAAATAGAAAAATAACTACCAAATACAACTAAAAAAACTAAAAATATATTTTTGAATTTATTGCTCATTTATAAAAAATCCCCCTCTAGATTAAAATTGACGTATTGTTTAAAATATTATATCAAAAAACGCATAAAAAGAAATGTTTTTGTAACATATGAAACAATATTGTAACATAGGGAATTTAAAGAATAGAAACAGAGATAGAAATAGAACAGAAAATAAAAAAACTTAGCCCATAAAAGCTAAGTTTTTTTGAAAAATTTAGTTATTAAACTAGTTTACAAAAGCTTGTTCTTGAGATAATCCAAGCCTTTTTGTTAATCCAGAAACTCCAAAGTCTCCATCGAAACGTTCTGTACTATAATTAAGTACACGGTTATTTACATAAAATGTTTGTATACCCCAGAACATTGGTCTTGCAACTGCATTGTTATACATATATAATTGCCAGTCTAGGTACGCTTGTCTCAAAAACTCTGGGTCCCAAGCTTGTGGTGAATTTATACGGTCTAAAATATTTTGCATTTCTGGTGATGTATGCCTAGACATATTAAATGTAGTATCTGCTCCCCATAGCCCATGTGGTGCTGGATTTGCTCCCAAATTCCAGTTTGATTGCATTATGTGTATATCTTCAGACCAGTTGTCAGAATTTAATACATTATCTACAAAAGTAGTCCATTCTATAACATCTCCTGTGTAAAGAGAAACATTTAAACCTATAGCATGCCAGTTTTGTATATAAGTAGACCACGCTTGTTCGTTAAATGTATTTTGGTTTAATGCAAAACCAAATGTCATTGGAGTACCATCTAAGTTTAAACGGAAACCATCAGCACCACGCTCTGTAAAACCTGCATCATCTAATATTTGATTAGCTAAATCTAAATCGAAATAAAAACTAGGTATATCAGGTTCTATATAATGCCTTGCATTAAATGGACTCAAGATGCTACGAGCAGGAACACTAAGTCCATTTTGTATAGTATCAGCTTTTAATTGTAAGTCTACAGCATGGGCTAAAGCACGACGTATATCAAGGTTTTGTATAGGGTGATTATCTGAACGTGGTGTTGCTACTATTCCTCCTTCTCCATCATCTTCCATTGTTCCGACACGGAAATATAGAAAACCAAATCCCGGTGCTAGCTGTGCAGCTATTTGATAATTTGTAGCATTAAATAATAGATGTTCTTCAAAAAATGTTGCAGGTAAGAATTGTACTGTAAAATCGTATAATCCTTCACGCAGAGATGCAAGTGCTAAAGAATCAGGTACTATTTCCCATAATAAATAATCTGCAAGTGGTGCACCACGCCAATAATTATCATTTGCACGGAATAATACAGACTCACCCGGAACAACAGTTTCTATAATCCATGGTCCCCAGCCTAATATTTCTGCCCTAGCTCTTGGATGATTTGCAAGCTCTGCTACTCCAACTTCATCTATAACAGGTTGTAGCCAATGTGCTGGAGAAAGTGTTGTCCATATACCACCAGCAAACATCGCAGATGGTGGTAACTGATCTGTAAACTGTATACGCATAGTACGATTGTTATTAGATAAAGTTACACCAGATATTGTATCTGATTCTCCACTTCTAAATTCCTCTATACCCTCTATTAAATGCCAAAAATGAAGTGCCACATTTCTAACACCAGTATAACCCGGAGAGTTTATAAGTTTATATGCAAAATACAAATCGTAAAGTGTTACAGGTGTTCCATCATGCCAATTTGCTTCGTGGTGTTGATTTATTTCTACCCACGTTTGGTCTGGACCGAATGTTATAGTAGCTAAACCAGCTGTACCAAAAGTATTGTCTGGAGCTATAGTAATTAGCATAGAATCTTGAATAGTTGCGATTTGAGTATCCATTGCTTCGGTAGATAATGTTCTTTCAAAAAGACCCGGAAAGGTGTTATTTGTTGCAACTAACCCACGCAGTATATTACCCGGTGCTCCACGTTCTAGTGGTGTACCCGGATTGTTTAGAGTTTGTGGAAAACGTCCTAATAATAAATCTAAAGCTACTAGACCCGGATTTATATTTCCTTGTTCATCTACCTGCCCTGTGCCTTGCCCAGCACCTATATCAGAAATAGCGGGTGGTTCTGCAGGGTCTGGCTGTGGTTCTGAAGGTGAGCCACCACAAGCTACTAAAAACAATATAGAGGCAACTGTTATACTGCCTTTTTTGAATAAACTCTTCATTTCTATCACTCCTTTATTTATGTAACTATTTCTATATTCTATAGTTTTGCAATGTATAGTATCATTATTATTAGATTTAGTCAAACGATTTTTTGTAAATATTTTGTAATACTTAGTTAATAAATAGCTGTAATAGTAAACCAAATAAAAAAAACTTAATTTTAGTAGTGGAAAATATATTGCGGAAAATCATGAAATTAAGGCAATAAAAGCCTTTTGATAAAAAAAATCAAAAGGCTTTTACAAATTTTTTTTAATTAGCTCTCTACTGCAACCTTTGCTTAGGGTCTGCAGCACGCTGCAACACATTACCAATAAAGTTTATACAAAGCATAATAGTAACAACTAATATAAATGCTGGTAACCATGTCCACCATCTAAATTGTAAATTTACAGGGTGCAATGAGTTTGAAATAAGAGTTCCAAGTGTAGCGTGTTCTACACCAAGTCCAAAACCTATTATAGTAATACCTGTTTCTATGCCAATAGAAGCTGCCATTGTGATAACAAAATTAGCAACAATAATATCTAATAAGTTTGGAAACATTTCACGGAAAATTATAATTATATTTGGTGTACCTAAAGTTTTAGAACCTTGTATATAGTCCAAATTTTTCTGTTGTAATGCAGCAGCACGTATAAGTCTTGCACGACCCATCCAACCAAACAAAGTAAGTATAAATATAAAAAGTGGAGGTGTTCTTTCCCCTACAATACTCATTACAGCAATAATAACCATAAGAAATGGTATCATGGTCCAGGTATCTACAATACGCATTACTATATTATCAAAAGTTCCACCATAGAAGCCACTAAAAAGACCTATCAAAACACCTATTATAAAGGCAAAAAATGTAACAGAAAAAGCAATATTTAAACTATTACGTGCAGCCAAAACAAGAAAAGGTGCAATATATCTACCTGTATCATCTGTACCTAAAAGACTTCCACTTTGCTCGGGTGAACGATTTTGATTTGCTAAATTTGCCTGCATAATATTCATTTGACTATTAATTATAGGAGCAGCAATATATATAAATAATATAATAAATATTAATAAAACTGCACATATAATTGCCAATTTGTCATGCTTTAATTCTTTTATAAAGAGTTTAAAAAATCCATCTGGTTTTTGACTATCTACTATTTCTAAATTTTGCATATCTTCCTCCTTTTTATTTTATACGAATACGTGGGTCTACTAATGTAAGAACTATATCCGAAATCAAAACACCAATAACAGATAACATAGACAAAAACATAATCAAAAAATTAGCAACTGCAAAATCTCGTTGAGTTATAGATGTCAAGAAAAGTTGTCCAATACCAGGAAAATTAAATATTCTCTCTATAAGAATAGAACCGGTCAAAACACCTACTATAGCAATACCAATATCTGAAGCTATAGGTATAAGACTATTTCTAAATATATGTTTTCCGAATATTACACGCTCTGGTACTCCTTTGCTCCTTGCAAGTGTTACATAATCGCTATTTCTACGTTCTACAATGTTAGAACGTAAATAAAATATTATACCAGCTGTAGATGCAAGAGCTATAGACAATGCAGGTAATATTAAATGGTGTAATCTATTAAAAAATATTGCTACAGGGTCTCCAGAAGAAAGAACTATTGCATTTACAGAACCACCAAGTGGAAACCATCCCCAACCTACAGGAGATAACCAAAACAACATAATTATACCCATAAGTATAGTTGGCATAGCAAGTGATAAAAAAGAATATACAACTATAATTCTATCTATAGGTTTTCCAAGATTTTTTCCTGCCAGAACCCCAAGAGGAATAGCAATAGAATATTGAAAAAAAAGAGCCACTATACCAAGCCACACAGTATTAGCCAAACGTTCTCCAACTATATTTATTACAGGTTGTACATGTTGAAAAGACCAACCAAAATCTCCTTGTAATACACCAAATATCCATTCCAAATATCTTTCTGGCCAAGGTCTATTAAAGCCTAATGCTTCTCTCATAGCTTCGATTTCACTTGGGTGTATATCTGGGCTTATCAATCCCGTTAAAGCATCTCCAGGCATATTTTCTGCCAAAAAGAATATAAATAAACTAATAACTATAAGTTGAGGTATCATAATTAAAAGTCTTCTGATGATAGTTTTTGTCATAATTACCTCCCTATAACTTAGCTACAAAATGATTATCTGTTATACGTTTTAAATCGTATACTTTTCCATTTTCGTCGTAGTAATTTTTATTTTCGCTTTCGTATTCAGCGTTTATAACTGCTCTTTTTTGTGAATTTTCTTCTTTTTTTGTTGGGTCTATATCTGGGATAGAAGCAAGTAGCCTACGTGTATAAATATGCTCTGGATTCTCGTATATTTCCTGCGACAACCCACTTTCTACAAAACGTCCCTTATTCATTATTGTTAATTTTTCACACATATGTTTTACAACACCCATATCGTGGGAAATAAAAAGATATGCGAGTCCTAATTCTTCTTGAACATCTTTTAAATAATTTAGCACCTGTGCTTGTATAGATAAATCTAATGCGGATACTGGCTCATCTGCAACTATTAATTTAGGTTTTAATGCAATAGCACGAGCAACTCCAATACGCTGTTTTTGCCCACCAGAAAATTCATGTGGATACTTTATTGCATTTTCTGGAGACATACCTACTATTGTTAATAGCTCGTCCACTCTTTTTCGTTCTTCTTCTTTTGTAAGTTTTTCAAAATTGCGAATAGGTTCAGCTATAACATCTAATACTCTTTTTTTGGGATTTAGTGAACTATTAACATCTTGAAAAATCATTTGAACGCTTTTTCTATAAGGACTTCTATTCTTTCCTATATGTTTTGTTATATCTTCTCCATCAAAAAGTATAGTACCTGCATGTATTGGAACAAGACCAAGTATTGATTTTCCTATTGTAGATTTTCCAGAACCAGATTCTCCTATTAACCCAACAGTTTCTCCTTTATCTACGGTAAAACTAACATCATCGACAGCTTTTACATAACCAACAATACGGCTTAAAATACCACCACGTATTGGGTAATATATTTTCAAATTTTGTACTTCTAGAAGTGCCATTATAAAACACCTCCGTTTTTTGTTTTTTCTTCATTTTCAAAATAAAAACTCTTATAACAAGTACATAAAACTTTATGACCAACTCCTACTTCGTGATATGTTGGTTCTTTTTCATGAATTTCTTTAGAAAGCCATGGAGTACGGTCTGCAAATCTACAACCACTACGAGGCATATATTTTAAAGATGGAACCATGCCTCTTATTGCATTTAAACGCTTACCAGATTGATTTATATGTGGAATAGACGCTAACAAACTTCTTGTATATGGATGTCTAGGATTTTCGAAAATTTCTAAAACAGGTGCTATTTCTACTATCTGACCACCATACATAACAGCTACACGTGTTGCCATTTCAGCAACAACGCCTAAATCATGTGTTATAAGTATAATGGATGACCCTATATCTTTTTGAAGTTGACGCAATAAATCGAGTATTTGTGATTGTATTGTAACATCTAGTGCTGTTGTTGGCTCATCTGCTATAAGTATCTCTGGATTTGCAGCTATAGAAATAGCAATCATAGCACGTTGCCTCATACCACCAGATAATTCGTGGGGATACTGATTATGTACTAGCTCTGGATTTACAATTCCAACTTTTCCTAGTAGTTCTACTGCTCTTTGTGTACGTGCTTCTTTGTTTAAAGTTGTATGATATAACAAACTTTCTTCTATTTGTTCCCCGATTCTCATAAGTGGATTTAAAGCACTTAGTGCATCTTGAAATATCATAGATATTCCACTTCCTCTTACTTTATTCAATGCTTTTTCTTTCATTCCTATTAATTCTTTACCATTAAAGATAACACTGCCCTCTATTTTAGAATAGTTGGGGTTTAACAGTTGCATAATAGACATTGCCATTGCAGATTTTCCAGAACCACTTTCTCCAACTATTGCTAAAACCTCATTTTTGTATATTTCAAGACTTATACCATCTACAGCGGGATAGAATTTTCTCGAAATACTAAAAGATGTAACTAAATTATTAATTTCTAAGATTTTATCCATAGAATACCTCATTAGAATCCAAAGGATTTTATTTGAATTTTTGTAACTAATAGCTAACATTATAGTGAACTTTGTTAATTATACACTAAATTGCCTACAACCTCAATATTATAAATTGACAAAAACCATAAAATATTTTTAGATATGATATTTATTAGTTAGACTAAAAACCTGAACTATATTAAAAATAGCACAGGTTTTTAGTGGTATATCTAAATAGATTTTTCATTATCACGAAGTTTATCAGCAATTTTCTTTATTTTTCTAAATCTATGATTTACACAAGATTTTGATAAAGGAGGGTTAAATTTTTCTCCTATTTCTTTCAAACTTGCGTCCATATTTTCTATTCTTGTATTTGCGATTTTGAAAAGTTCTTTTGATAAACTTTTTGGTGATTTTTCTAAAATATATTTTATATCTTCTTTTTGGGAAACAGCTGCCTCAATTATTTTGTTAATATTTGCTGCTTCTAAATTTACTTTTCTATTTATGTTTCCACTTATATCTTTTAAAATTTTTATATTGTAAAAATCCATAAGAGAATCATGGGCAAATATTATATTTAAAAAATCTGCAATGCTCTCACTATCTTTTATGTAGACTACACTATTATTTTTTCTTTGAATTATTTTTGCACCAAGATTAAAATAATTCAAATTTGATAGTAAATTTTCTGCATAGTTTAGATTTTTAAATACAAATTCTAAATGATATTCTTTGTCTGGATTGGCGATATACCCTCTTTCTAAAAAAGAATTTGCTATATGTCTTTTTATATCATCATCTACTTCATTGGAAAAATTATTTAACATTTTTTCTTCTATTTCTAATTTTACTCTACTTGAAAAACTCAGATTATATCCTCCTATTAGGAATAATAACATCTCTATGTTTTACTATAGCATTATGCCCACATTCTTTAAAATACTCATATAATTTGTTAGAAATCGTTACTGAACGATGTTTTCCACCAGTACAACCAATAGATATTATTAGCTGATGCTTATCTTCTTTTATAAAAAATGGTATAGTATAATCTAATATATCTTTCAATTTTTCAAAAAAAACATTTGCACTCTCATGACTCATTACATAATCTTGTACTTCTTTTTCGTTGCCTGTTAGTTCTTTTAGATTTTCTACATAAAATGGATTTGGTATAAATCTAACGTCGAAAACCATGTCTGTATCTGTAGGAATACCAAATTTAAAGCCAAATGAAAGTATTGTAATTGTTAGATTCGAAAAAGGTTTATCACTCAAAAATATTGTATTTATTTGCTCTTTTAACTCTTTTGGAAATGTAAAACTTGTATCAATAATATGAGTTGCTTTTGTTTTTATTTCTTTTAATTTTTCACGTTCTTTTTTTATACCTGTTATAATGCTATCTTCTATAGCCAATGGGTGTTTTCTTCTAGTTTCTTTATATCTTTTTATTAAAACATTGTCTTTTGCTTCTAAAAAAATAATTTTGTATTCATATTTCAAAAGTTCTAATGTAGATACAAGGTCGCTAAACTGTTTTTTACTACGAATATCTATACCGAGTGCCAATTTGTCTATTTCTGAACCATGTCTAAAACATACTTCTGCAAGAGTAGGTATAAGTAAAGGAGGTAAATTATCGACACAATAAAAATCCAAATCTTCTAAAAATTTTAAAGTATTACTTTTTCCTGCACCACTCATACCTGTTACAATAACAAGTTCCATTTTATTCTCCTATAAAAACTAATTCCTCATGTAAATCAACATCAAATTTTTGTTTTACAGTTTGTTTTATATATTCTATTAAGTCTAGTACATTTTTTGCTGTAGCATTGCCCAAATTTATTATAAAACCTGCATGTTTTTGACTAACCATGGCACCACCAATAGAATAACCACATAATCCACTCTCTTGTATAAGCTTACCTGCAAAATTATCTGGTGGTCTCTTAAAAACAGAGCCAGCACTTGGATATTCTAGAGGTTGCTTACTTTCACGCCTATATGTTAAATCGTCTATTTTGTTTTTTATATCTTTATAGATACCTTTTTCTAATTTTATTCTTGCACCCAATATAACCATATTTGTATTTTTTACTATCGAATATCTATATGCAAATTTCATATCTATATTTTTCAAATTTATAATACTATCATTCTGTAGTATATCTACATCTAGCACTATATCTTTCATTTCTGTGCCATATGCCCCAGCATTCATATATATTCCCCCACCAAAACTGCCGGGTATACCACAAGCAAATTCAAATCCTGTATATTCTTTTTCTAAAAAATAATTTGAAACAGACCGCATATCTGCACCTGAACCAATGTAAAAAATACTACTATCTTTTTCATCTTGTTTTATTTCATTTAGAGATGTTGTTTTTATAACAACACCTCTAAAACCATTATCACTAAAAATAATATTGGAACCATTACCCATTATATAATATTTTATATCGTTATTTTTACAAATATTTATACAATTTACAAGCTCATCTATAGTAGATGGTTTAAAAAAAATATCTGCATTTCCACCTATTTTAAATGTAGTATGATTTTTTAAGGGTTCATAAGAAAAAATTTTATCATATGAAAATTCTTTAAAAAAATTTATATTCAATCTTATATCTCCATTTTTCACTAAATAGCATCTAACATAGCTGCACCTATAATGCCAGCATCATTTCCCAATGTCGCTATTTTTATATTTGTTTTTAAAATCCCACCCAAAGCTAATTTTTTCAATTTTTCTTTAAGTGGTAATAAAAGTTTTTCTCCTCTACTACTTATTCCACCTCCAATTACTACAGTATCTATTGGATAACAATTTATTAAATTATTAATGCCTATACTTAGATAATATATATAATCATCTATCAATTTTTTTGATATTTCATCGCCCTGCTCTGCAGCATCGAAAATAAATTTTGCTTCTATTTTTTCTATATCTCCTTCACAAAAATCTAAAATCTTTGTTTTAGATTCTTCAGCAATTTCTTTTGCACTTTTTATTAATGCTGTTGCAGAACAATGACTTTCAAAACAACCATAATTACCACATCCACACATAGGGCCTGTCGTGTCTATTATATGATGCCCCATTTCTATGTTTCCTCCTATTTTGTTTCCATTTAAAACAACACCACCACCTATTCCTGTTCCAAGCGTTATCATTATCATATTTTTTAAATTTTCTTTGTAACTTTCTGCAAAAGCAGCACAATTTGCATCATTTTCTATGTAAACAGGAATGTTTGTAAATTTGGACATTTCCAGTCGAACATTAGTATTTGTTAAATTTATATTTGTAGTATATTCAACAATCCCTTTAATGTTATCACATTTACCCGGTATACCTATTCCTATTTTGTTTATATTAGCTTCATTTATTTTTTTTGTTTTTATCGATTTTTTATATAAATTGTAAATTTGTTTTAGTATGTCTATACCATAGGCATTTTTCTCTGTTTTAACACTATCTTTGTATATTATTTCAAAATTATCATTTAAAATTCCAAGGCTAATATTTGTTCCACCTAAATCTACACCTATATTGTAATTTTTTTTCATGATGAAATTTCTCCCTATATTTTCTATTTACTAGATATTATATTGTTTATTCTTTCGTTTAAAATTTGGGCAGCATTATACCCCATCTTTTTTTGTCTGTTATTTATAGCACAAGTTTCACAAAGTGTAGATATATTACGTCCGGGACGTATAGGAATTGTATTAACTATAACTTTTTGAGAAAGGATTTCTATATATTCGTCTTCTACTCCTAATCTGTTGTACTTTTTGCTATCATCAAAATGTTCAAGTTTTATAATCATATCTATTCTTTGGCTTTCTTTAATAGCTCCAACACCAAACATTCTAGATACATCTATAATACCTATTCCTCTTATTTCTATAAAATGTTTTATAGTATTTGGACAAAATCCCATAAGCGTATCTGGAGCAATATATTTTATATCTACTGCATCATCAGCTATAAGTCTATGTCCAGATTTTATAAGATTTAATGCTGTTTCTGACTTTCCTATACCAGAACCTCCAACTATAACGACACCTTCTCCAAAAATATCTAACAAAACACCATGAATTGTAACAGATGGATTTAGTCTTATTTTTAGCCATCTTACTAATTCTCCCATTAGTTCTTGTATAGAATAATCTGTTGTGTATATCGGTATTTCGTTTATAATTCCATTTATTTCAAAATCTTCTGTATTTGTTATTTGGTTGCTAAGTATAAAACATGGTATTTTATAGCTAAACAATTTTGATAAAGTGCTATTTCTTTCATTGGCACTTAAAGTTTCTAAATATTTAGCTTCAGAAACACCCAAAATTTGTATATTAGTGTGTTCAAATTCCTCATAAAATCCTGTAAGGGCTAGGCTAGGTTTACTTAGACTAGGTTTATCTATTTTTATATTCGATATTTCTATATCTGGTGTAATACTTTTCAAATTGAAATGACTAACTATAAGAGAAAGTGGTATAGGTTCTGGTTTTGTAGGTAATGGTACTGTAAACATGGGTACTCCTATTCGTGAAAATTTTATAAATATATTTTATACGATTGACTAGATAATTACAACAAAAATTTAAAATTAATTTTAGAAAAAGATTGGATAGAAAAACAATTTGCTTTTCTAAGTCTCTTGAAATGAATAAAATTGTATTAGGATTGCTAATAAATTTTTGGAATTTAATATTAAACTATTTTGAGACACGACCCTTCTAAATTGAAATCTTGAAAAAAAAATTTTTTTGTGGTACTATAAAAAATATTAAGGAAACAGAAAGGTAGCTGGTGTGCCTACCGGTCTTCAACACCGTGTTGCGGCATTGTTTGTCGTGGGTGGGTTCGATTCCCATATGTTTCCGTTATTTTAAGAACCGCTTTGTAGACATATTCTAAAAGGCGGTTCTATTGTTATAAAGATTTATTTTACAAGTTTCAAATTCAATTAATGAACATAGAGAAATAAAAAATAGATGAAAAATATTATAATAGGAACAGCAGGTCATATAGACCACGGTAAAACATCCCTTATAAAAGCACTTACTGGAACATCTACAGACAATTTAAAAGAAGAAATAAAAAGAGGGATATCTATAGATTTGGGGTTTACTTATTTCGATTTACCAAGTGGAAATAGAGCAGGCATTATAGATGTTCCAGGACATGAAAAGTTTTTGAAAAATATGCTTGCAGGTGCAAGCGGTATAGATATTGTACTTTTAGTTATAGCTGCAAATGAAAGTGTAATGCCACAAACTATAGAGCATATAGATATACTAAGTTATCTAAACATAAAAGAATCTATAATAGTAATTACAAAAATAGATTTGGTAGACGAACAAATGTTAGATTTGGTAGAGCAAGATATAAGAGAAAAAACAAAAAACACATTTGTTGCTAAATCTCCTATAATACGTGTAGATTCTGTAAAAAAAATAGGTATAAATGAATTAGTACAAATAATCGATAATTTAATTAGAGAAGTCCCAAATAGAAATGTAGATATAGCTCCAAGGCTAAATATAGATAGAGTTTTCTCTTTAAAAGGATTCGGCACAATTGTTACAGGTACTTTGGTAGAGGGAAAAATAAATGTAAATGAAGAAATGGTTATCTATCCTCATAATTTTAAAACAAAAATAAGAGGAATAAAAATACACGGTAAAGATGTTAAAACTGCGTTTGCTGGTCAACGAACTGCTGTTAATATATCAAATATAAAAACAGAACAAATAAAAAGAGGTTGTATACTTGCTACAAGTGAGTCTATGTTACAAAGTAGTTACATAGATGTAAAAATTAGTATTATAAAAAATACTGATAGAGAAATAAAATTTTGGGAACGAGTAAGGGTATATTTAGGTACAAGAGAAGTTTTAGCAAGGCTTGTAATAATGGACAAAATTTCTTTAAAATCTGGAGAAACAGGATATTGCCAACTCAGAATGGAAGAGCCTGTTACAGTAAAAAGAAACGACCCATTTGTTTTACGTCTATTTTCTCCACTGGAAACTATTGGTGGTGGCATAATTTTAGACCCAGTAGCTAAAAAGCATGGCAGAAAAAAAGAAATTTTACAATCTCTAATTTTGAAAGAAAAAGGAGATAATTTAAAAATTGCTGAAGAAGTTATAGAAAAAAATATAAAAATAACTTCAGACGATTTAATGAAATATTTAGTTGTCGGAGAAGATGAATTAGCACAAATTCTAACGTCTTTAAACGATAGAATAATAAGAATAGGTTCTTTTTTATACCATTCAAATATATTAAATTCTATAAAAGAAAATATCGTATCTATTTTAGAAAATTATCACACAAATTTCCCTTTAAAATTTGGAATAAAGAAAGAAGAGCTTAGAACAAAACTTTTTATTACATTTAATAATAAAGATTTTGGAGATTTAATCACAATTTTGCAAAATGAAAATGTTATAAAACTTGAAAAAAATCTAGTTTCGAAATATGATTTTAAAATAAAGTATGATGGTAAAAATTTAAAAATAAAAAACGAGATAGAGAAAATAATACTAGATAGTAAATACAACCTTAAAACTATAGAAGAGGTAACTTTAAATAAAAAAGATTACACCCTTATATTAGAATCTTTATTAGAACAAAATATCATAAAAATTGATGAAAATATTTTAATAAGTAAAAAATATTATGATAGTGCTAAAGAATTGTTAATAAATTTTATACAAAAAAACAAATCTATAACTCTTGCAGAATTTAGAGATTTGATAGGTTCTAGTAGAAAATATGCACTATCATTACTAGAAGATTTTGATAAAAAAAAGATAACAAAAATGATAGATGGAAAAAGATTTTTAATTGACTAATATTAGTAATAGGAGGGTATTATTATGCCACGTATAATTGAACCAGAGCTTTGTATAGCTTGTGGAGCTTGTGAATACGAATGTCCAGTGGCTTGTATTACACATGGTCCTAGTTACGTAATAGATGCTAATGTTTGTATAGATTGTGGAAAATGCCAAAAGGTTTGTACCTCGCAGGCTATATTTGTTTTAGGAAAAGATATAATTCCAACAATTCCAAGCTAGAAATAAAAAAAGTTCTTTTATATGTATTTCATATAAAAGAACTTTTTTTATTTCATCAAGAATTTTTTTAAACCAATTTTACCACTATGAATTATAAATTTACTATACAATTTTATAGAAAATATTGCTATTAAAACTGTATATATAAAATTAGCCAAAATACTTATTAAAATATAAGTGTCTGAAGTAACAAGGCTAGATATACGGACAATCATAGGTAAAGGAGCTATTATTGGAATAAATCCTATTATATCTAATAAAAAAGGTGTCATCCAGTCTGGGTTTATTGAAACACCGAACATTGCTATAAAAAAACTTGCCATAAGAACCATACTTGGGGTAGATAATACTGTATTTACTTCTGTAGCATCGGATGCCGTTGCTGCAAATGTTGCATAAAAAAATAAAAATCCAAAAAAAGCAAAAACTGAATATAATACTAAATATATAATAGTTGTAGCAGATAGAACAGACGACAAATTTAAGTCGGAAAATAAATTTACTGCAGTATTACCAGAGAAATTAGAGGCGATTAAAAACGGTAAAACTATTACAGATACATTTACTAACATTAAAAGAGCTGATGAAATAACTTTTCCGAGTACAATTTCCTTTGGTTTTACACTTACAAATAAAAGTTCAACAATTTTTGTAGATTTTTCATTGGCTATTGAATGACCAATACTTGCTGCAAAATAATTTAATATAAAAAATATTGCTAAATTTAAAAAATATCCAACCCAAAATCCACCACCAATTGGGACAAAACCAATATCTACATTTGTATTTAAAATTTCTATACCTACACTACCATACGTATTATCTACATATTTAGAAAGCATTATATTACGTATTTCTTCATGATAAATAGGACCAGCCAAATTATTTTCAAAAAATAAAATAGCACTAGTAGGAGTTATAAAATTTATTCCAAGATTATAATTATTATTTTCTACATTATTTATCAAATCTTCTGTACTAGTAACTCTTGTGAAATTTGCATTTATATTTGTGCTTAATATATCATTTGTAAATGAATTTGTTTCGTCAAAGATAATTATATTCCTAGCTTGTTCGCTGTATGTATTTCGATTTTCCACAAAACTAATAATATTTGGCAAAAGAGCTATAATAACACTAAAAAGAGCAAGTGTAGCACAGGTTATTAAAAAAGTTTTAGTTTTAGCAACAAGAAAGAACTCAAAAGAAACTACATTTTTTAAATTTTTCATAATTCAACACCTGTTTTTTCTCCAACTTTTTCTAAAAATATTTCTAGCAATGTCGGCTCTACAACTTTAAAAGTATCTACATTAAAGTCTTTTATGTTTTCGAAAATTTGTTTTTTTTCTAAATCACTATAAAAATTTACTATATAACCATTTTTAAAAGGAGTTGCACCTATATTTTCAAAATTGTTGTCGTAACTTTCTAAATAAATTTTAGTTTTTGGATAAGATTTTTTTATTTCTTTTAGACTACCATTTAAAACTATTTCTCCATAGTTTATTAAAACTACATCATCACAGAAATCTTCTACTCTACCAAGTTCATGACTAGAGAAAATAACTAGCTTTTTACGATTTGCATGGTTTTCTATTATATCTTGCAAAAGTTTAGAATTGACAGGGTCTAAACCACTATATGGTTCATCTAAAATAAGTATATCTGGATCGTTTAAAAGTGCTATCGCAAGTTGTACTTTTTGTTGATTACCTTTTGAAAGTTCTTTAGCTTTCTTTCTTCTATATTCTGTTAATTCTAATCTTTCTATAAACTCATTTGCTCTTTTTTTTGCCTCTGTAGTATTAAGACCACGTAGTTTACCAAAATATATTATTTGGTCAAGTATGTCTACTTTTTGATATAACCCTCTTTCTTCTGGTAAATATCCTAATTTGAAATTGTTTGTTGTTATTTTTTTGCCATCTATTGTTATATTGCCACTATCAAAATTTATAATACCCATTATAGATTTTATAATTGTACTTTTTCCATGACCATTTCTACCTAAAAGACCTAAAATATTAGAATTTGTTGCTTTAAATGTTACATCTTTTAAAACATGGTTTTTGTCGTAAAATTTGTTTAGGCTTTCTACTTGTAAAACTATATTTATCAACTCCCTTACACTTCTTAATAAAAATCCACGTAAAGTGCTTTTTTGTTTAATGAAAAACAAAAAAGCACTTTACTATCCATTATTGTAATAATAACATAAAAGTTCTATTTTGTAAATTTATTTTATTTTTCAAAGCTAAGTATTGGCAACGAATTAACAATATCTACTGTATGCACACTAACAGCGATAACAGAAAGTAACAAATCCAAAATATATCTCGGCTTGTTGTTCTCTTTTGCGTACATATTTGGGTCGTTTGTTATGCCGCTTGCCTTGTCGGTTTTGACTTGGTATCTGTCGATAATCCATTCGATAGCACTGCGACCGTTGACTACATACTCATAAGCCTTGGATGGTATATTTGTTATTTTTATAAAGTCGTTGTAAATAATAGTATCCTTAGTTTGCTTATCAGAAAACTTCATTTTTTGAACGATATAACGTTTTTCATCTTTATTATCTCCTTCTACGATAACTTCATCAAGCGGTTGCACATCTTCATATTTCAGATGCAGCTCTGCTAAGTCCCGACCAGCTTTTGAAAAGACCCAAAAGTCGTCTGTGTTGTCTACCCACATAATACGTGGTAACGATTTTTTTAGGTCGTCTGCAAATGTGGTTCGATAACTTGGTGTGTGCAAAAAGCCGTACACGTAATAGAATATATCTTCTTTTGTTACAGCAGTGCCGTATTTGGTGCGAGCTGTTTTTAGTGCATGGTTGGATATACCATCTTTTCTGGTGTAGTCGAACGTTGGCTCGGTTGGTTGGTCTAGGGTTATTTGTTTGGTTGGTTTTTGTTTTTCGTAGTAGTATAGTGGGAACGACTGACCGCCACCGCAAAAACCACGGTCTGTTATAATATTACTTATGAAACAAGAAAAGTCTTTGCTACTGCTTACACTATCTACTAAAATTACAGGATTTTTAACATCTAGCATATCACCAAAAAAACTATGATTGCTATATCTGTATTCTATGAGGTCTTCTCCAAAATACAGTTTCATTTTTTGAAACGGTCTATACTGTACTGTTGTGGTCTTATTATTTTGAAATTCAAGTATTTTATTTTTTTCTTTATTGCGTTTAAGACCCCTTGACCAAGCTATTTTTGTAGCATCGTCAATTTGATTGTAGTCATTATATACACTAATCATTGATGCTATATTTTCTTTAGCAAGATTTTCTGAATAATTATAAACCCAACTATCACGAGTTGTTTCAAAACCAAGAAAGTTTATTGTAAACACACTCTCCGTACCCTCATCAAACTTCTTCTCACTAGCAAGTGGCACAAACTCGCCAAACATATCATTTCGTGTAGTTATCCAGTCGCCATATTCGTTCGGCACTAACTTCACAAGCTCCATTTGGTTATTCAAAAAACTACGACTATTTGCCAATATCTCTAGCTTTTGCTTTTGGTCTAGGTAGTCGCCTATATCTCTATAAAAAATCTCATCTTTTCCAATATGTCCAGCTTTTTTAACAAGCAAGGTTATAGAAATAGGCGTGCGACTTCCACTACCAAAAATCTTGCCCCCTTCCTTTCGTGATTGTTCTCCAATTGTTCGTTGGTCGCCACGCAAGTTAAACACATATATCTTTGAAAACTCTTTTTCTATGCTTTTGCGAAAACCTGCACTACTATGACCGTCTAGCCATGCACCGTTGCTTACAAAAGCTATTATACCATCGCCAGTTAGTCTGTCTGTTGCGTATCTAAACGCACGTATATAGCTGTCGTAAAGGCTGTTTTTATTTTTACTGTCAGATAGTGCTACATAGCTGTTTTTTATTGCTTCGTCTATGTCTGGATATTTTTTATTTTGGGCGTTGTCGTTTGCATTTTTTTGACCTTTTGACCTACTGAATATGGTGGGTTACCAAAAATAATAGTTATCGTCTGTTCGTTTGCCCTTTTTATTCTGTCTGTGTTTTCAATTAACAGACCGTTTATATCTTGTTGTTTTTCATGACTTTTGAATATGTCTGTTAATGCTATACCCTTGAACGGTACATAATCGCCTCCGCTGTCTTGGTTTTGCATTATATCATAATACACGTTTTCTATATTTACCGCCGCTATATAATAAGCAAGCAATACAATCTCGTTTGCAAATATCTCGTTTTTGTATTTGCGTGGCAAGTCTTCTTTTCTTATACGACCGCTTTGCAATAGGCGTGTGATGAACGTGCCAGTGCCTGTAGTAAATGGGTCTAGGATTGTTACGTTTTCGTCTGATATATCTCTGTCAAACTCGGCTTGTAAAACATCTGCTACGCTATGGATTATAAAGTCGATAACCTCTATAGGTGTGTAAACAATACCCAGCTGTTCAGTCATTTTTTTGAAAGCTGTTTTAAAAAATGTTTCGTACAGCTCTTTTATAATCTTTTGTTTGCCTTCGTAGTTGTCAATACCAGCTACACGGCGGTGTACACTTTCGTAAAAGTTTTTTAACTCTATGTTATCATTTGTAAGAGTAACACGGTTACGTAGATAGTCTAGGAACAAATCCATTGCTATTGATATCGGGTTGCTTTTGCTAAATTGGTAGCCTTCGAATAGTGCGTTGAACACTGGTTCGGTTATTATGTGTTGTGCTAGATATTCTACGGCTTGGTTTTGGGTTATTGCAGTATCTACACTTAATTTGTAACTCTGTAAAAAAGTTTTTAAAAGATGTGGCAGTGGCTTGGTCTTCTATTGCGTTCGTAATCTCTGTAATATGGCGTTCTGCCATTTGTCCGACTGTTGTTGCCCATTCTTCCCATGCACAGCGTTCGCCCACTTTTTAGACCAGCTTTGCAAAAATAGCGTTTTATAGACGTTCAAAAGGTATGTCAAAATCTAGCTCTAGCTGTTCTGTACTACCAATTGGGGTGCTACTGCCACCTATTATTAGCTTGCATTATGCGTTAATACGGTGTATAATTAAGTAAAGTGACTTGGAGGTATTTCGTGGAATATATGACAACCCAAGAAGTTGCCGAAAAATGGGGAATCAAAATCAGGCGCGTGCAAGCTCTTTGCGAGCATGGCAAAATCCAAAATGCTAAGAGATTAGGGCATATATGGGTCATACCAGAAGGAACACCAAAGCCTATAGACGGCAGAACAAAGGCAGCAAAAATTAAGCGATAATGTAAAACACATTGATGGGAGAAATTTATGATACAAAAATCTGATAGTGTAGCTCAGGCTATTACAGCAATAATATCTGATATGATGGAACGCATTATGGATAAAGTTTTGTAAACTGACCCCTTTATTCCTGGGAATCACAGAGCCGCAAAACCTCTATATGCTGCTCTTGTTCCTGATGAAATTTTCAAAGGGTCGCATTTTGAACGCAGGTTTGTTACGCCATTCGGCAACGTATGGGAAAAGTTAGCAGTTGTAGTATCAACCGAGATGCACGGCAGTTGCGAACAAGGCAAATTGATAGAAGGAACAATAAAAAACGAGAGATTGCGGAGAATACAGGAAACTTTGAATAAACTTGAACATTCTGGGCGTGGCAAAAAAGAAAAAACACGTCCGAACTGGGCGAGTGAGCTTGAATATATACTGGCTGGCGATGGTGAAGTTGTTCCTGTTTCTGTAGTGTGCGACCTGTTCATTGATAGCAAAACTACTAGCAAGAAATACGCATTTGAACTAAAAGCTCCTTTGCCAAATAGCGACCAAACAAAAGTTAGCAAAGAGAAAATGTTTAAGCTACTAGCAATGGAAAGTTGTCCTGTAGATGAGGCTTATTATGCACTACCTTATAATCCATATGGAGCAAAAGAAAATTATGCATGGTCTTTTCCTTTGCGTTGGTTTGACATGAAAAATGACCCTTCTGTGCTAATCGGCAGTGAGTTTTGGGATTTGATTGGTGGCAAAGGCACTTATGAAGCATTTATAACATCTGTAAATGCTTTGGGAACAAAATATCATGAGCGCATATATCGTGAATATCTCGGTATTGAACCTCCAGAACATTCAGAACCGACCGTGTTGAAATAGGAGGGCTAATGAAATCAATTTTTACAGCTATTGACCTGTTTGCAGGAATTGGCGGTTTTCGTATGGCTATCAAGCGGTGCAGTGGACAAGCAATTGCTTTTTCGGAAATAAGTGCTGATGCCATCAGTGCCTATACTGAAAACTACAATGAAAAACCTTCTGCAAATTTGGGCGACATAACAAAATTAGAAAATTTACCGCAACATGATTTGTTGACTGCGGGTGTACCATGTCAAAGTTGGTCTATTGCAGGCAGAAACCTTGGCTTTGATGATGATAGAGGACAGCTTTGGAACGATGCTCTTTTTCTACTGAAAAAATCACGCCCTAAAGCGTTTATTTTTGAGAACGTAAAGGGATTGGCAGACCCAAGAAATAAAGATGCTCTTACCTATATAATGAACCGCATTAAAGAAGCTGGCTATCACGCTGACTATTATGTGTTAGATTCTTTTGATTATGGTGTTCCGCAAAGTCGAGTTAGAATTTACATAATAGGCTTTGCAGAGGCTCGTTTTCGTGATGCCTTTTCTTTGCCTAACAAAGTGAGTAGCCATGTTAAGTTGAAAGATATTTTAGATGACGAGGTAACTTTAGCACCATCATCTAACAGAAGAAAAAAGACAACAAACCTATATCCATTCCCATCTGCTGGCGTAACTAGCCTGTCAAGCAATAATAATGGTTTCAATGATTATTTTCTTTTTAATGACCTACGAAATGGACATACCACTATACATTCGTGGGATATGATTGAAACCACTGATAGGCAGAAGAATATATGCCTATTATTGCTTCGCAACAGGCGGAAAAAAGAATTCGGGCCTTTGGATGGGAATCCTCTTTCATTAGAGCAATTTCAAAGGCTTGATGAAACCATAACAGAACATGAGCTGGACGAGCTTGTGTCTATTGATATACTGAAAAAAGAAAAATATTCATACTCCATAGTTAGTGGAGCTTACGACAATTTTTCCACTGCCGAAATGATGATTTTGGAAAAGCAAAAAAGTGGTGTAGTTACGCCAGATGAAATTGTTTGCGACCGAGAAATAAAAATAAATAAAGTTAATGTTTCTGAAACTCTAAAATCACTGGAACAAAAGGGTATTGTTGTTTGTTGTGAAGTTCGATATGAGTTTCGCTACACCAAAATAAGTACAGGGCTTTTTGGGGTAAACCGCATTTTTTTACCAAGTTCTAACATCTTCCCAACTCTGGTTGCAAGTGATAGTAACGACTTCCTAACGCCTATTCACATCACAGCGGAAAATGCCTCTGAATACAGAGCAGATTTCATGGAACACGTAGTCAACAAAAAGGCTTATAGGAAAATATCTAAAACAGAGGCCTTACGAATACAAGGTTTTCCAGATGATTTTAATCTTCCAGAATCTCGTTCACGTTGGATGAAACTCATCGGGAATAGTGTAGCTGTACCAGTGATTGAAAATTTTCCAGATGATTTTAATCTTCCAGAATCTCGTTCACGTTGGATGAAACTCATCGGGAATAGTGTAGCTGTACCAGTGATTGAAAAATTAGTGACTGCTATTAAAGAAACAGGAGTTTTTGGGTCAGAATATGCGGTTAAGCCGCTGAAAACCAATACTCAATTAGCTATGTCGAGTACAGGTCATCGGCAATTAAGTTTATTTGAAATGCAGTAATATATTGAGAGGTGTAAAATTATGAGTACAAGCATTCCGAAGATTTTTATATCTTACTCTTGGTCTGTAGCAGACAAGGTTTTGGAGTTAGCTGAAAGGCTTGTTAATCCTGGTGGCGTTGACGTTATCCTTGATAAATGGGATTTGAAAGAGGGTCACGATAAATACGCATTTATGGAGCAAGCCGTAAACAATCCAGAAGTAACTCATGTTTTACTCATTTGCGATAAATCATATACAGAAAAGGCGAATGGACGCAAGGGTGGCGTTGGAGATGAAACCGTAATCATTTCTGCTGAAATGTACGGGAAAATTCAACAGGAAAAATTTATTCCAGTGGTTTTTGAAAAAGATGAAGAAAATGTTCCTTTTTTACCCACTTATGTTGCAACGAAAATTTATTTCGATTTGTCGGATGAAGATACTTATGAAGAGCAGTATGAAAGATTATTGCGTAATTTACACAACAAACCCGCACATCGAAAACCAAAATTAAGCGAACCTCCAG